>NZ_JBGCUM010000009.1:0-160374 GCF_054177665.1 Roseateles sp. P5_E8
CGACGTTGATGCGACGAACCGGGTTCGCGGGTTCGCTACCCCACCTTGCGGATGCATGCTCATGATTGGCAACTGTTCGGGCTACACGGTTGGACAAGACGGGTGGCTGCGTTGACCATAGGCTCGGGGACGAACTTCAAGCTCCGGGGGACAACAGGTTTGGCGCAGCTACCGCGACACGGAAGGCATTCAGCGCGTGCCGCCAAATGCTTGATTGGAAAGATACAAGGGGACGGCGATGCTCGCGGCATTGAGCCACGAGCACATCGCCGGCGCGGGCCGGCTTGGGAGCGGCCCGGCGCTCGGTCCGCAAGTTTCCTGGGGTGGGATCACTGAGATGTCCACACCGGACAACCTCGTTGACGAGTGGGTCGGCCACAACCTGCTGACCAGCGACCCTGCGCTGCTCGCCGCATTGCGCAGCGCGGCACCCCAGGCCGTCGAGCCGCTGACAGCCTACGGCGCCGAACTCGGCAGCGCCGAGACCGCCCAGCTCGCCCGCGACGCCAACCGCTTCGGCCCTGCGCTGCGCCAGCTCGACGCGCGCGGACGCCGCATCGACGCGGTGGACTTCCACCCCAGCTGGCACGTGCTGCTGGCCATGTACCGCCGCCAGGGCCTGGTGGCCGACGTCTTCGCCACCGACACGCCCGGCCGCTGGGCCAAGTTCGCCGCGGGCTGCTACCTGCACGGTCAGGTGGAGGCCGGCTCACTGTGCCCCGCGACGATGACGCAGGCCGCTGTTCCCCTCCTGGCCCGGCAACCCGAGCTGTTTGCGCCGCTGCGCGACAAGTTCTTCAGCCGCGAGCACGACCCGCGCGATGCGCCCATCGCCGACAAGTCGTCCATCTGGGTCGGCATGGGCATGACCGAGAAGCAGGGCGGCTCCGACCTGCGCCGCGTGACGACCACTGCCACGCAGCAGCCGGACGCAAGCTACGCAATCACCGGCCACAAGTGGTTCTTCTCCGCACCGACGAGCGACGCGCATCTCGTGCTGGCCCGCACAGACGCTGGCCCCACCTGCTTCTGGCTGCCGCGCTACACGCCCGACGGCACGCGCAACGCCGTCCAGGTCATGCGCCTGAAAGACAAGCTGGGCAACCGCAGCAACGCCAGCAGCGAGGTGGAGTTCCACGGCGCCTGGGCGCAGCGCCTGGGCGACGAGGGGCGCGGCATCCCGACGCTGATCGAGATGGCCGGCTACACACGGCTGAACTGCGTCATCGGCAGCGCCGCGCTGCTGCGCGCCGGCCTGGTCCAGGCCCTGCACAACGCTCGTGAACGCAGCGCCTTCGGCCGCCATCTGGCAGAGCAGCCGCTGATGCAGACCGTGCTGGCCGACCTCGCCCTGGAGAGTGAAGCTGCGATGCGCCTGATGCTGCGTCTGGCGCAGGGCTTCGAGCACGGCGAGCCGGCCTGGCAACGCCTGATGACGCCGGCCGCCAAGCTCTGGGTCTGCAAGCGCGCCATCGAATGCACCGGCGAGGCGATGGAGCTGCTGGGTGGCAACGGCTATGTGGAAGACGGCGTGCTCGCGCGGCTGTACCGCGAGGCGCCGGTCAACTCCATCTGGGAAGGCTCGGGCAATGTGATGGCGCTGGACGTGCTGCGCGCCGTGGCCCGCGAGCCGCAGGTGGCGTTGGCGCTGCTCGACGGCTTTGCCGCCAGCTCGGACGCACCGGTGCAGGCCGAGGCGCAGGCGCTGCGCCAGCTGCTGACCGGCGACCCCGCAGCGCTGGAGGCCCAGGCACGCCGCGTTGCCCAAGGCCTGGTGCTGTGCGCACAGGCGCTGCTGATGCGCGAGCAGTCGTCCACCGTCTCGGCCGACGCCTTCATCGCCACCCGCTTCGGCGGCAGTGGCCGCCTGCTCGGCACGCAGGCCGTGCCGCAGGCGGCGCAGATCCTTGACGCTGCGCTAGCTCTGTAGCGCCCAGCGCTTGCAGGACTGGTAGTTGCGTTCAGCGTCCCTGTCGCTGCCCCAGGCGTCCAGCTCCGGCTGGTCGATGGTCTTCAATGCCGCGGCAGCCACTTCACGGTCCTTGGCCATGCAGGCCAGCACTGCGCGCCGGTTGCGCCAGTAGTCGCCCGGATAGGCCGCCACCAGCCGTTCGAGGCCTTGCCGCATCAGCGGCCAACTCACCCGCGTGTTCTCGAACAGCGACTGCTCGTAGTGATGGACGGCCGCATCGTTGTAGAGCCGCGCGTAGCGCATGCTGGCCTCGCCATCGGGCAGGGTGCGCATGGCCTCGCGCACCCAGGCCTCCAGTTGCTGCGGGGTGCCGCCCCATCTCGGCATCAGGCCGTTGATGGCGGCGCGGTAGATGCACTCGTCCCCAGGCTCCTTCGACAGCGCGCGACGCGCCGCCGCCAGCCGTTCGTCCACGCTGACGCGGCGGAACAGCATCACCTCCAGCATCACCTCGGCCGCATGGCTGTCGCCAGACAGCGCGGCTGCATGCTGCTCGGCGTAGGCCTGCACGCGGTCCACGGTGACGCGGTAGTCCTTGCGGCGGTCGCCCGGCGTGGTGTTGGCGAAGGCGCTGCCGGACTGGAACCAGGCCATATCGACCAGCGCGCGCAGATGGCTGGCATGCGCCAGCGCCAGCTCGGGCCGACGCTGCGCCCAGGCCAGCGTTCCGGCGACACGTGCCTCGTGGTAAGCCAACGACTGATCGATGGCCCCACTCCCCAGACCATGACGAAAGCTGCACAAGGCCAGCGCGCCATCGCGGGACCACTGCGGGGCAGCACGCGCAGCGGCGCCAAGGCGCTCCAACTCATCCCAATCGGCCCAGTACGTCGCACTGGCTGCCTGGTAGTGGATGTCGTCGCCCGCCGGCCGCGCATGGGGCAGCGCGTGCGCGCAGAGCAGGCTCAGGGCCAGCAGCGCTTGTCCTGTTCTCATGGCAAGCTCCATTCGAATTCGCGGTCGAAGGCACGCAGCCCTTTCGTGGGCGCCCACACCTTCCAATCCATGTCGCGCGCCTTGGCCAGCGTCGCCAGATCGAGGACACCTTCGAATGCCAGCGGACGCGCATTGCGCACGCCCGGCACCGTCATCTCGCGCTGGACCACCGTCGGGTGCAGCAACTGGCCTTCCGGATTCAACGCGGCCCGGATGGTGATGACGCCACGGATGGTGAAGAGGCTGCCCAGCTTGGGGTAGGGCTCGCTGTCGCTGGTCGGACCGGCGGCTTTCAGACGGTCGATTCCCAGCACATCGGCGGCCTGCATGGCCGTGGCGGCACGGAATTGCACCGGACGGGCACCCGCCCACTGGTGCAGGGCGCAGCGCACCACGGGCTCGGCGACCCAGGGGTTCAACCGGGTGTTGTCCGAGTCGCCGAGGTAGAGCTGGGCCAGCACCGGGGGCAGCGGTGTCTTGGCAGGCTGGCCGCTGGCACGCAGCGTCAACAGCACGTCCTCGGCATCCAACGGCTCGGTCTCGTCGACCTGCCTCGGCTCGCCCCAGCGGGCCAGCAATTCACGCTCGGCCTGTACTGCGGCGCGCCGCACAGGGGGCGGCAGCCCGCGCAGCCGCGCCAGGCGCATGACCAGCTCGCTCGGCCGGGAGCCAATCGGGCGGCACATGCCCGGCAGCTGCAACGCCTGGGCCAGCGCGGCATCCTGGGCGGGCCCGATACTGTCGCGGCCCCACAGGGCGAACTCATTCGCCAGCCGCGCCAACATGCGGCGCGGCCATTCCGGTCCTTCTGGCTGGCGGATTTCCTCCAGTGCCCATCGCGCCATCAGCGCCTGCACGCGCGGCAGGTGCTCGGCCTGCATTGCCTGCGCAGCAGCGCGTGTTTCATCGTCGAGGGCGTCTTCGGCCAGCACGGCAAAGCGCGGCGCCACGAGGTTTTCGAACATCTGCTCGACGAAGCCACGCTGTACTACGTTGAGAGCTGACGCTGGCGCCTGTGCGACCGCTCCCACAGGCGGCGCCTTGGCGGCGGGCTTGGCCGGCGCCTTGTCGGCGGCGCTGGCGAGGCCGGCGCACAACAGCAACGCGGCCAGGATCGACAGAGCCGCAGCTTTCCATCTCATCTTGTTCTCCCTTGGACGGCCGCATTGTGGCCAAGCCGCCCTGCCTCGCGCCTCATGGTTTTCTTGAGCGCCGTGTCGGCCTTCTCCGACACGCCGAGGCGCCGCCGGCCGATGCGAAAGCACACGCGCCGCAGCGATCCTTGACGGCGACATCACATCACTGGAGCACTTGATGGCCGACCTCAGCACCCATTCCGAGCCCGCGATGCCGGCCGCCCAGACGAACCGCATGCTGCTGTCGTCGCTCACGCGCTGGTGGTCGCCGGCCGAAACCTCGTCGTCGGTAGACCCGGATTTGGGCTATGAGTCCGCGCTGCCGTGGACGCTGGGCGACACGCCCGAAGGCCGCAACCACGACTGAATGCCAGGGGCCAACGGCCCCGCACCGCAAACGCAAACGCCCGCTCCGGCATCGCCGCAGCGGGCGTTTGCGTTGCCGGCTTACTGAATCAGTCCGTTCTTCAGCGCGTAGTAGGTCAGGTCGCTGTTGGTCGCCAGCTTGAGCTTTTCCAGCACGCGCGTGCGGTAGGTGCTGACGGTCTTGACGCTGAGGAACAGCGCCTCGGCAATGTGGCCCACGGTCTCGCCCTGGGCCAGACGCAGGAAGACCTGAAACTCGCGCTCCGACAGCAACTCGTGCATGGGCTTGTCGGCGCCGCTGCCGCCCGCACCGCCGCCGACGACGCTGTCGGCCAGCTGCTCGGCCACGGCCGGGCTGATGTAGCGCCGGCCGCGCGACACCAGCCGGATCGCGTTGGCGATCTCCTCCGGGTCGCACTCCTTGTTCAGGTAGCCGGCGGCGCCCTGGCGCAGCAGCGTCGTGGCGTAGTGCGCCTCGGGGAAGCCGCTGAGGATGAGCACGGGCAGTTCGGGGAAGCGCGCCTTGATGGCCGCCAGCGCATCGACGCCGCTCTGGTCGGGCATGGAGATGTCCAGCAACAGCACGTCGACGTCGCCGCGCCGCGCCATCTCCAGCGCCTCGTGTCCGCTGGCGCCTTCGCCGGTGACGCGCAGGTCGACGTGGTCGGACAGGAACTGGCGCAGTCCGGTGCGCACGATGGCGTGGTCGTCGACGATACCGATGCGGATCATGATGGGCCTGTTGTTTGGGGGAACGTCTTCAGCGTAGCAGCCAGTCAGGCCGGGCGGCAGAGGCCGGTGTCCTACAACGATGACAGCCGTGTCCGACAAGCCGCCCCGCTACGGGACTATCCCGGCAACTGCCCGCTGCTCCGATAGTCGCTTCACGGCCCCAGGGCCGCCATCAAGCTACACAAGGAGCCCCAAATGCTGAACAACAAACCCGTCCTGACCCTGGCCCTCGCCGCCGCCCTCGTCGCCACGCTGGGCGCCACCAGCGGCTGTGCCGTTGCCCGCAAGCAGGAAACCGTCGGCGCCTACGTCGACGACGCCGCGCTGACGACGCGCGTCAAGGCCAAGTTCGCCGCCGACCCGACCGTCAGTGCCATGTCCATCAGCGTCGAGACGCTGAAGGGCACCGTGCAGCTTTCGGGCTTCGCCAAGAGCATCGAAGAGCGCCTGGTCGCCGAGAAGCTGGCGCGCGAGACCTCCGGCGTCGTGGCGGTCCGCAACGACATCGCCGTGCGCAACTGAAGCTGAGCCCCCGTCGCGCCTAGGATCAGTCCTACAGCGCGACGCGTTCCTGGCGCCATCGGCAAGGCGCCGAAGCAGTTCATACTTGACCCCAATCACACCGCTGCCGTCGGCCATGCCTGTACTCAAAGCCTTCATCGTCGAGGACAGCCCGGTCATCCTGGAGAACCTCGTCGCCACGTTGGAGGAACTCGCCCAGGTCGAAGTGGTTGGTTCTGTCGCCGATGAGGCGAGCGCAGTGCGCTGGATGAGCCGGGACCCCGACGCCAATGCCGATCTGTTCATCGTCGACATCTTCCTGCGCTCCGGCACCGGCCTGGGCGTGTTGCAGGCGGCGCAGAAGCTCGGCTTGCGTGCACGCCGGGTCGTGCTGACCAACTACGCCACCGAGGAAATGCGCCGCCGCTGCGCCAGCCTTGGCGCCGAGCGCGTGTTCGACAAGAGCCGCGAGCTGGACGACCTCATCGCCTACTGCGCCGAGCTGGCCGAACATGTCGCCGCTCCACGCCCCGCTGCTGCAGCGAGCTGAGCGAGGCGCGGTGCTGCGTCATCTCGACCCCTGGCTGGAGGGCGCTAGCCGGCGCCGCGGCATCGCCGTGGCCTGCGCCGCGCTGGCCGCCGCCGCCGTCATGGGCGTCAGCGAGGCCGCATTCTGGGGCGCCGACCAGGCCATCGCCCAGTCGCGTGCCCGCCATCTCGCCCGCGACGACAGCCTGCGCCTGCGCGAACTGCTCACCAGCGCCGAGACCGCCCAGCGCGGCTTCCTGCTGACCGGCCGCGACAACTACCTCGCCCCGGTGGAACTCGCCGAGCGTGAACTGCCTGCCGTGCTGCAGCGGCTGCGCGGCCAGTACGAAAGCTCGGAGTGGGCGGCCCTGGTGGCCGACGCCAGCCTGCGAGCCAACGAGAAGCTCTCGGAGCTGCAGCTGGTCATCAAGCTCTACCGCGAAGGCAACGTACCGGCGTGGCAGGGGCTGGTGGAGTCCGACATCGGCCGCGAGAAGATGGTGGCCGTGCGCGATGCCGTCGGCCAGCTGGATCGTCACGAGCTGGGCCAGATCGCGCTGGAACGCGAGGCCGTCTACCGTTCGCTGACCTACGGCCGGCTGGGCGTGCACGGGTTGACCGTGCTCAGCCTGTTCGGTTTGGCCATCTTCCTGCGCCGCAACGAGGCGCTGCACAAGGCGCGGCGCCAGCACTCCAACGAGCTGGCCCAGGAGCGTGACCGGCTGGACGGCGAAGTCGCCCGCCGCACCGCCGAGCTGACCGAGCTGGCCCGCCACCTGCAGACCGTGCGCGAGGACGAGCGCGCCCACCTGGCCCGCGAGCTGCACGACGAGCTCGGTGCGCTGCTGACGGCCGCCAAGCTCGACGTCGCCCGCATCCGCCGCATGACCAAGACGGCGCCCGACATCGACGAGCGCCTCAAGCACATGAGCTCCCTGCTCGACCAGGGGATTGCGCTGAAGCGCCGCATCATCGAAGACCTGCGCCCCTCGGCGCTGTCCAACCTCGGCCTCACCTCCGCGCTGGAGATCCTGGCGCAGGAGTTCGCCCAGCGCTCCGGCCTGAAGCTCGACCTGGATCTGACCGAAACGGCCACCTCCGATGGCGACCGCCTGGCGCTGTACCGCATGGTGCAGGAGGCGCTCACCAATGTGCTGCGCCACGCCAAGGCCAAGAACGTGCGCGTGACGCTGGGCGAGGCCGACGGCTGGCTGCAGCTGCACATCCGCGACGACGGCGAGGGCTTCAACCCCGATGCCGTCGCCTCCGGCCACCACGGCCTGCTGGGCATGCGCTACCGCATCGAGAGCCTGGGCGGCACGCTGCAGCTCCTGTCGGCACCCGGCCGCGGCACGCTGGTGCTGGCGCGCCTGCCCCGCCGGGCCGAGCCGGCGATAGACGCTGAGCCGGCCGCAGAACCGGCCGCCTGAAGTCCTACAGGCCAAGCCTGCTGGCGCCGACACGGCGGCTTGGCCGGCAAAGCCAAACTGGACTCAAATCTTCAGTACGGAGGCCCATCATGCGGCTCCCCAAATCGATCCGTTCCAAGGGCCGGCTGGCGCGCCTGAAGCAACTGCGCTCGTCGTTTCATGAGCGGCGCCCCCTGCCAGCGTCGCGCGAACGACGCGGCCTGCACGTGCTGATTGCCATCGCGGCCGTCGGTGGCCTGATCACCAGCGGCGCACTCGGCATGGCTGAGGACCCCCGCTCGCTGGATGTGCAGCTCAGCAGCGCCATGCGCGAGGCCGGCACCACGCTGGCAGCCTGGGAACAGCAGCTGTCGCACGGCCTGCAGGTCTCGCTGCGCGCCGTGGCGGATGGCCGGGAGGCGCCCGCTGCCACGCAACCCGTGGCTGTCGCCATGCCGGCCATGCTGAAGCCAGCGGTGCTCCAGACGGCGCCCCAGGCGGTGCACTAAGCCGCCGCGGGCTCCCGCGCCGCCGCCAGCAACCCGGCCAGCGGCTCGGGGCGGTGCAGCAGGAAGCCCTGCACCTCACCCACGCCCAGGCGCACCACCTCCAGCAACACGTCGGGCGTCTCCACGCATTCGGCCACTGTCGTCAGGCCGAGTGTGCGGGCGACATCCACGAAGCTGCGCACGGCCACCTGATCCAGCGGGTCGGTCATCAGCGAACGGATGAACTGGCCGTCGATCTTCAGCACGTCCACCGGCAGCGCCTTCAGGTAGCCGTACGAGGACGCGCCCGCGCCGAAATCGTCCAGCGCGATGCGGGCGCCCAGGGCGCGCATCTGCGTGATGAAGCGAACGGCGTCGGTCATCCGCGTGATGACGGCCGTCTCGGTGATCTCCAGGCACAGGGCGCGAGCGCGCGTCGGGCCAAGCGCCGAGAGCAGCGCTCTGGCTTCCTCATGGAAGGCGGCGTCCTGCAGCGTCAGCCCGGACAGGTTGACCGACAGCGAGGCGATGTCCGGCAGCTCCTCGCTCTGCAGCAGGGTCACGGCCTGGCGCAGCACCCAGCGGTCGATGCGCGGTGCGATGTGAAAGCGCTCGGCGGCGGGCATGAAGGCGGTGGGCGGCACGCGGCTGCCGTCGCGCTCGCGCAGGCGCAGCAGCAGTTCGCCGCGCAGGCGGCCGTCGTCCTCCAGGCCCTGCGCCGGCATGACGCGCTGCAGGTCGAGCTCGAAGCGGTCTTCGTCCAGCGCCTGCTGCAGCCGGGTGGCCCAGCGGTGCTCGCTCTGGTGGGAGCGCAGCGTCGCGTCGTCGGGCGCCCAGACGTGCACGCGGTTGCGGCCCTGCTCCTTGGCGATCATGCAGCAGGCATCGGCCTCGCGCAGCGCGGCCTCGGCGTCAGGCCAGCGGCCGTCCAGCGGCGCCACGCCAATGCTGGCGCCGATGCGGAAGTTCTGCCCGTCCTGCGCGTAGCGGTATTGGTCCAGCGCGTCGCAGAGCTTCTGCGCGACATGCAGGGCCTCCTCCGGCGAGCAGTTCTCCAGGATGGCCGCGAACTCGTCGCCGCCCAGCCGCGCCACCGTGTCGCGGCCGCGCACGCCGGCCTCCAGCCGGTGAGCCACCTCGCGCAGCACCTCGTCGCCGGCGGCGTGGCCGCAATGGTCGTTGACGAGCTTGAAGCGGTCCAGGTCAAGCGCCAGCAGCGCGTGCTGGCTGCCGTCGCGCTTGGCACGCTCGAAGGTGCGTGCCAGGCGCTGGCCGAACTCGGCGCGGTTGACGAGGCCGGTCAGGCTGTCGTGGCTGGCGCGCCAGCGGATCTCGTCGAACTGGCGGCGCTGCTGCGTCACGTCGCGGAACACCAGCACTGTGCCGAACACGTGCCCGGCCTTGCCGCGGATGGGCGCGACCGAGTCATCCACGGCGCGCTGCTCGCCGTCCCGCGCCAGCAACACCGCGCCGGGCGGCAGCTTGGCCGGCTGGCCGCTGCTCAGGCATTGCTGCACCGGGTCGGGCAGAGGTTCCTGGCCGTCCTCGCGGCGCGGCTGGAAGACGCGGCTGGCCGGCTGGCCGCGCGCCTCGTCGGCCGTCCAGCCCGTCAGCCGCTGCGCCACCGGGTTGAGCCAGGTCACGCGGCCATGGGCATCGGTGGTCAGCACGGCGTCGGCGATGGATTGCAGCGTCACCTCCAGCAGTTCGTGCTGCTCCTCGAGCTGCTGCTGCAGGCGGCGCTCCTCGCTGACATCCCAGCAGACGCCGGACAGGCGCAGTGCCTGGCCGCTGCCGTCGCGCAGCACACGGCCCGAGCCGCGCAGCACGTGGAGGCTGCCATCCGGCCAGACCACCCGCCATTCGCCGTCGAACTGCGGATTGCCATCCCGGGCATCGCGCAGGGATTGCAGCGCTGCGCGGCGGTCCTGCGGGTGCACGCGCCGCTGCCAGGCGGCGGGCGTGATGCGCTGGCTGTGCGTCGCTTCGCCGTGCAGGCGCCACATGGCGTCGTCCCAGGTCAGCTCGCCCTGGCGTGAATGCTGCAGGTCAAGCTCCCACACGCCGATGCCGCCCCCATGCGTGGCCAGATCCAGGCGCTCCAGCGTGCGCTCCAGCTCGGCGCGCACGGCGGCCGGCTCGGTCACGTCCTGCATGACGACACCGACGCGACCGAGCCCATCCTCGCCGTCCCGCCCGCCCACGACGCGCAGCACGCGCGGGCCGCGCTCGCCGGCGTCGCAAGGCAGTTCGACGTCCCAGCCCAGCCCCTCAGCCGCCGCGCGGCGCAATGCAGCGTCCAGCATCGCGGCGCCATCGGGACCGAAGCGTTCCAGCAGGCCAGCAAGCGTCGGCACCCGCGCGGCGGGCAGGCCGAGCAGGTCGCAGGCCGAGTCGGACAGCACCAGAGCCTCGGTGTCGGCTTGCCATTCCCAGGCGCCGAGACCGGCCAGCCGGCTGCAGCGCTCCAGAAGGCGCGCGTTCTGCGCCAAAGCCTGCTCCATGACGTCCGAGTACAGGGGGTCGCTCATCAATAGTTAGTTCGATAAAGACGAGAAAGCTTGAAGCCGACCCCGGTCCAACGGCGTCAGCGGCACCGGGTCGGCCTTGTAGGACAAAGACTCGTCTGCCATTTGTTACAGCGCGGCCGCCAACCGCTGCGCCCGCCGCGCGTTCAATACCCACAGCAAAGGAGCACGACATGAACATCCACCAACCCTCCCTCACCCGCTGGATCGCACCCGCCCTGATCGGCCTGGCCGGCCTGGCGGCCTTGCCCGCAAGCGCGGCCGACGTCGGCGTGTCCATCGGCTTCAGCCAACCCGGCGTCTATGGCCGCGTCGACATCGGCCGCTACCCGCAGCCGGTGCTGATCGCGCAGCAGCCGGTCTACGTTGGCCGGCAGGTCTACCGCGAACCGGTCTACCTGTGGGCGCCGCCCGAGCACCGCCGCGACTGGCGCCACCACTGCAGCCGCTACGGCGCCTGCGGCGCGCCGGTCTATTTCGTCGACGATGGCTGGTATCGCCGCACGGTCGTCGTGCGCCATGAGCCCCCGCATCGCCATCACGACCATGACCGCGGTCGCGGCCATGGGCACGGGCACGGCCACCGGGACTAGGGCCTGCTAACGCTGCGGAAATGGGTCGCGAAGGCCCGCCGCCAGGGGCCAATCAAGGCGCAGCGCGACGCCCGCACTCGCGTGCGGGCTAGCGATGCAACGCCGAGTGGCCCCTGGCGGCGGGCCTTCCCTTCGGGTTGTGGCCAGAAAAGCCGCGCGCGGCGTTGCAAATGCTCGCCGGGTGTGCAACCCGGCTCCGCTTTGCGCCTTGCTCGCGGCTTTTCTGGCCACAACGCGGCCCGTTGCCGCAGCGTTAGCAGGCCCTATCCAGCGCAAAACGCCACGCCAGGCCCGCAGTTCCGGGCATCGCAGGTCGGGCCGTCGGCCTAAAGTCAGTGCATACCCTGACCGTTGCGCCGCTCCCGAGCGGCTGGCCGGATGCCTGACGCTGATTCCACTGCCCTCCCCCCGCTGACCCCTCCGCCGGCCCCGCGCTGGCGCTCGGCCTACGCCTGGCCCATGGCCCTGGCCCTGGCCGCCTGTGGCGGCGGCGGTAGTTCGTCGCCCGGGGATACCGGCACGCCGGTCCCGCCGCCGGTGGCCACGCCCAGCCCGCTGCCAATGCCGACGCACACGCCGACGCCCGGCGCGCCAGCGCCCACGCCTGGCTCCCCCGCGCCGACACCGGGCACGCCCCCGCCACCTCCGCCCCCCCCACCGCCGCCACCGCCGCCGGCAGCAGCGGTCTCCGGCATCGCCGCAGCCGGCCTGGCGCTGACCAACGGCACGGTGCGCGTGCTGGATGCGACCGGCAAGGCCCTCGTCTTCACGAACACGGCCGTGGCGCCCACGACCGGCGTCTACGGACCCATCCCGCTGGGCAACGTCATTCCCTACCGCATCGAAGCCTGCGGCACGGTCGGCGACAAGCCGGTGTGCCTGTGGGGCGCGACGAACGTGGGTGGCACGGTGAATCTGACGCCACTGACCAGCGCGATCACGGTGCTGGCCAGCGGCGTGGCGCCCGACATGCTGATGAAGGACGGCCAGGCCGCCAAGGGCCTGACCGATGCCGACATCACCGCCGCCCACACACAGGTGCGCACCGCTGTGGCGCCGGCCCTGTCCTATGCCGGCCTGGCCAGCGACTTCGATCTGCTGACCGGTGCACTGACACCCAACTCGCACGCGGGCCAGGATCTGCTGCTGGACGCCATCTCCCTGGGCTTTGGCGTCGACACCAAGCCCTACGTCACGCTCGCCTCGCGCTTTGGCGCCGGCGTGGCCTATCTTGAGCCGGGCGCGACTCCGCAAGGCAGCATCAGCGTCGATACCGCGGCCGCTGCGCTGGACTTGCCAGGCCTGAGCACGCTGTTCACCGGCATGGCGGCCGGCATGGCCACCGAGGTGGGCTGCGTGGCCGGCCTTGCTCCGTACCTGGACACCAACGTGCGCGTCTCCACCGACACGCAGGTGGCCGGTGGCCCCGATCTGGCCTCGCAGGTGCTGTGCTTTCGCCTGGCTGGCGTGCTGCCCGGCGCGTTCGGCGAGATCGACAAACTGTTCGGCGGCAAGCTGCTGCCCACGAATGTGGACCGCTGCGAATTCGACATCGGCCTGGGCGACCCGGTCTGCCGCGTCAGCTTCGTCTATCAGTTCAGCATCCAGGACCCGACGGACGCGACCAACAAGACGCCCTGGGTGCTGCAGCGGCCCCTGGGCATCGACCAGGCGGCCATCAAGCACGGCGACGGCTGGAAGTTTCTCGGCAACCGCCTGGAGGTGCAGGCCAGCGCCAAGGCCCGCCTCGTGCTGGCCCGGCGCGTCGATTCGCCGACGACGCCCGACGTCTACTCCCGCTTCCTCGACATCGCCATCCCCGCCGGGGGCAACCTGCGCTGCGCCCGCGCCAGCCAGAAGGACACGAGCGGCGCCGACGTGACGCTGGCCTTGTTCAAGCCGCATGGCACCGGCCGCTACCTGAGCCTGTGGAGCCTCAGCGCCAGCATCGCGACGCCCAGCCTCACTGCCGCCAGCGGTGCGACGCGCGGCGCCGACATCATCACCGTGCCCGTGCCCGTCGGCGCCGTTGGCGACGCGACGGCGCGCAACTTCGCGCGCGCCGGCCGGGCGCTGAAGATCGAACTCTTCAGCGACAGCGCCTGCGCCACGCCCCTGGGCGGCGCCGACGGCGACGCCATCAGCGTCACCGTGGCCGGCCAGTTGCCCGTCGCCACCGCCGCCATGAGCAGCCAGCCCTGGCCGGCACTGGCGCCCACGTCCGCAACGGCACTGGTCGACCTGAAAGGGGCCGTCGCCGTCAAGCTCAACTACGGCCCCACCTGGACCTTTCCGCGCGCCGACGTCGCCATGACCCGCGCCCAGCTCTGCATGCTGGATGCCGCCTGCAGCGTCAAGCTGGTCGACCTGGAACTGCCCGGCACCGCCAAGGCCGCACGCCTGAGCGCCACCCTCGGCATCCTGCCGCTGGTGGTGGGCGACTACAAGCTGCTGCGCCTCACCGGCCGCGCCTCGGACGGCCTGGTGCTGCAAATGGACAACGCGTCCTGCAAGGCGCAGGTCAGCGGCGTTCCTTGCTGATTGCAGTGGTTGCCGCGCGGTCAGCGTGCGAGATATCACGGGGCCGCGAGATACAAGCGCTGGTCTGTAGCCACCGGTAAGCGGATTGGCTTTACCGCAACCTGGTGTTACCGCAGTTGCGTCAACGCGGCCATCATCCGCGGCCGCCACACCTCGCTGCCCGCCGACGATGCGCCTGCCCACCCCGCCCCTCACCCTCCCCCGCCGGGCCGGGCCTGCCAGCGCGTGGGTCATTTCATTGGCGCTGCTGGCCGGCTGCGGTGGCGGCGGGGGAGGCGGCAGCAGCAGCCCCTCAAGCACACCAACCGGCACGCCCACCGGCACCGACCCGACCCCGCCCCCTGCCGCCGCCACCGTGCCGCCCATGACCCAGCGCGACGCCGTCCGCCTCGCCTCGCAGGCCAGCTTTGGCGCGACGGAGGGTCTGGTCGCGCAGATGCGCACGCAGAGCGCCGCGTCCTGGGTGCAGGCCCAGCTGCAGCTGCCGCAGGCGTCGCGCTACACCTCGGGCGGCACGAGCGCCGTGCACATCGACACCACCGGCGTGGGCTATTGCGACCAGGCCGCCAACAAGGGCGACAACTGCTGGCGCGACGCCTTCTCCAGCCAGCCGCTGCTGTGGGACTTCTACCGCAACGCCGTCAACCAGCCCGACCAGTTGCGCCAGCGCGTGGCTTTCGCGCTGCAGCAGATCCTGGTCGTCAGCAACCTGGAGGTGGAAGGCACCTACGGCCTGCGCCGCTACCAGAACGCGCTGCTGGACAACGCATTCGCCAGCTACCGCGACGTGCTGCGCCAGGTGGCGCTGAGCCCGGTCATGGGCGACTACCTGAACGGCGTCAACAACGACAAGGCCGCGCCCAACGAGAACTTCCCGCGTGAACTGCTGCAGCTCTTCTCCCTGGGCACCTGCCTGCTGGAGGCCGACGGCAGCCTGAAAGGCGGCCGCTGCCAGCCCACCTACGACAACGTCACGGTGCGCAACTACGCCTATGCGTTGACCGGCTGGACCTATCCGGCCGGCGGCAAGTCCAAGTGGGCCTGTTCGCCCAAGGGCGCCAACTGCCAGTTCTACGACGGCGAGATGGCGCCGCTGGCCAGCCTGCACGACGGCGCCGAGCGCGCCCTGCTGGCCGGCGGCAAGAAGGCGGCCGGCAGCACGCCCGCGCAAGCGCTGGACGCGGTGCTCGACAGCCTGATGGCCCACCCCAACATGGCGCCCTTCATCGGCCGCCAGCTCATCCAGGCCCTGGCGCGCTCCAACCCCACGGCGGGTTATGTGAGCCGCGTGTCCACGGCCTTCCAGACCGGCAAGTTCAGCAAGGACGGCATCATCTTCGGCACGGGCAAGGTGGGCGACCTGGCCGCCAGCGTGGCCGCCGTGCTGCTGGACAGCGAGGCCCGCGGCGACGCCGCGCCAGGCGCCCGTGGCGGCAAGCTGCGCGAGCCGGTGCTGATGATGACCGGCGTGCTGCGCGCGCTGAACGGCCAGACCGATGGCGACCCCATGGCCTGGTGGTGGGGCGAGACCCTGCGCCAGCATGTCTTCCGCCCGCCCTCGGTCTTCAACTTCTACCCGCCCGACTACCCGGTGCCCGGCACCCAACTCACCGGCGGCGCCTTCGGCATCCACAACGCCAACACCTCGCTGGAGCGGCTGAACTACCTGACCTATCTGCTGAACTGGGGCGGTTCCCAGCCCGTCGCCGGCATGCCCGGCGCGACCGGCACCAGCGTCACGCTGGACGCTTTCGACGCCGAGGCGGCGGACGCCGCCAAGCTCGTCGACCGCCTCTCGCTGCTGGCGCACGGCGAGGTGCTGCCAACTGCCCCGCGCACCAAGGTGCTGGAAGCTGTGTCCTGGTGGACGGACAAGACCGACGCCAAGGACTGGAAGCGCAATCGCGTGAAGACTGCGGCCTACCTCGTCTTCGCCGCGCCCCAGTTCCAGATCATTCGTTGAGGGGTCATTTCAATGTCTCACCACCATCACCCCTCCCTCAGCCGCCGCCGCGTGCTCGCTGGCGCTCTTGGTCTCGGCACGCTTGGCGCCCTCGCACCGCTGCGCCCGGCCCGCGCGGCCGACTTCAAGGCCCTGGTCTGCATCTTCCTGTACGGCGGCAACGACGGCATGAACACCGTCGTGCCCATGGACGCCACGCGCTACGCCGACTACGCCCGCGTGCGCGCCGGTCTGGCCCTGCCGCAAGGCAGCCTCGGCCGCCTGGGCACGAGTGACTTTGGCCTGCACCCCAGTCTGGCCGCGCTGAACCCGCTGTTCGCCGCCGGTCGCATGGCCGTGCAGTTCAACGTCGGCCCGCTCTATGGCCCGCTCACCAAGGCCCAGTACCGCGCCGACGCCGGCAAGACGGTGCTGACGCCGCCCAGCCTGTTCTCCCACAGCGACCAGCAGGTGCTGTGGGAAAGCGGCAGCACCGACGCGCAAAGCCGCACCGGCTGGGGCGGGCGCGCGTTCGCCACGCTGGGCCTGGTGAGCCCCGTCATCAGCGTCGGCGGCAACGGCCACTTCGGCCTGTCCGAGCTGGCTGCGCCGCTGGTGCTGCCTGGCCCGGGCGACGGCTTCGGCGCTGCCGGCCTGGCCACCGCCGACGTAACCTGGAAGCCCAACGCGCTCAAGCTCGACGCTGTGAAGGCCCTGGCCGAACAGTCCGCAGACACCGACCTTGCCGGCGCCTTCCAGAAGCAGCAGATCGACGCGATGGCGCTGTCCGAGCAATTGGGGCCGCTGGTCAAGCGCAAGCCCGGCGAGGCCGGCAGCAATGCCGCCATCGACGCCGCCTTCGCGCCGCTGATCGTGAACGGCAATGTGTCGACCGGGCTGGGCAAGCAGCTCTACCAGGCCGCCAAGATGCTGGACGTGCGCGCCACGCTGGGCGGCAGCCGGCAGATCTACTTCGCCCAGCTCGGCGGCTTCGACACGCATGGCGAGCAGATCGGTACGGACGCAACGACCGGCCAGCACGCCGGCCTGCTCAAGCAGCTTGGCGACGCGCTGGCCTGCTTCCAGGCCGCACTGACGGCGCTGGGCCTGGCCGAGTCGGTCACCACCTTCACGCAGAGCGACTTCGGCCGCACCTTCAAGCCCAACAACAGCAGCGGCACCGACCACGCCTGGGGCAACCATCATTTGGTGCTGGGCGGCGCGGTCAGGGGCGGCTTCTACGGCAGCTACCCGACGCTGGCTCTCGGCGGGCCGGACGACGTCGGCGTGGACAGCTGGGAGCAGCAGGGCCGCTGGCTGCCGACCAGTTCGGTCGACCAGTACGCCGCCACGCTGCTGGGCTGGATGGGTGCCAGCGCCGGGCAGCTCGACACCATCCTGCCCAACCTCGCCAACTTCGGCAGCGCGCGCAGCCTCGGGTTCCTCTAGCGCGCCGTAACCCGCTCGGCCACGAAGGCTTCGTAGCTGCGCAGCGGGCGGCCCAGCAGTTGCTCCAGCTTCCGGGCGGCGCCGTCTGCGGGAATCTGGCCGAGCTGCTGGATGCGGCTCATCATCAGCCGCAGGTCGTAGGCCATCCAGCCCGGCGCGTTCTGCGCCAGTTGCGCCTCGAAGGCCTGCACATCGTCGCCCGCATAGTGGATGTCGCGACCCAGCGCCTGGCTCCAGATGGCCGCCGCCGCCGGGCCGTTGATCACCTCCGGGCCGACCACTTCCAGCGTCAGGCGGGGCAGCGGCTGCGGCGCGCGGTCGCGGCGCAGCAGCTCCGCCACGGCGATGTCGGCGATGTCGCGCGCATCCACCATCGCGCAGCCCAGTGAGCCGATGGGCATCGGGAAGACGCCGTAGCTTTCGACGACCGGCTGGATCTGGATGTCGTTCTGCATGAAGTAGGCCGGGCGCAGGATGGTCGCGGGCAGGTCGAGGCTTTCGATCATCCGCTCCACGGTGTACTTGCCGGTGAAGTGCGGCACGTCGGTGTACAGGTCGGCGTTGATGACCGACAGGTAAACGATGCGCTGGACGCCGGCCTCGCGGGCCACGTTCAACGCCTGCAAGGACTGGGTCACCTCATCGGCGGCCAGCGCGTTCAGCAGGAACAGCGTGCGCACGCCAGACATTGCCTGGCGCATGGAGGCCACGTTGGTGAGGTCGGCCACCACGCCCTTGACGCCTGCGGGCAGGGACTGCGTGCCGGTCTGGCGCACGAGGGCCGTGACGTCGGCGCCCTGCTGAGCGAGGCCTTGGACGACGAGGGAACCGATGGTGCCGGTGGCACCGATAACGAGGATGCTCATTTGAAACTCCGTTGAATGAGAAGAAAGATGGATGAGGCAGACGAAAGATAGGGCGTTGCACTTCATAAACACAGACGCCAAAATTAAGACTCACCGTCTTGAATTCAAAACACATGGACCTGAACGCGCTGGCGGACTTCAACCTGGTGGCCACCCACGGCGGCTTCGGGCGGGCGAGCCGGGCCAGCCGGCGCTCCAAGGCGACGCTCTCCCGGCGCGTGGCGGACCTGGAGGAGCAGCTCGGCGTGCGGCTCATCGAGCGCAGCACCAAGGGACTGGAGCTCACCGAGGCGGGTCAACTGCTGCTGGCCCGCACCGAAGGCCCCTTGCACGAAGTGGCCGACGCGATCACCTCGGCCGGCGAGGGGACGGGCAAGGTCAGCGGCCGGCTGCGCATCGCCGCGCCGATCCTGTTTTCACAACTGGCGATGGGGCGGCTGTGCGCAGACTTCCGGCGCCTTTACCCCGACGTGACCGTCGAGGTGGTGGCGGAGGACCGCGTGGTGAACCTCGTCGACGAACAGTTCGACGTGGCGATCCGCCCCAACCCGCGCGCGGACACAGCCCTCGTCGGCCGATGCTTTGCGAAGGACCGTCAGGTGGTGGTGGCCGCGCCCGCCATCGAGATGCCCAAGCCCGGCAAGACACCCGTGCGCGTGCCGGCCGCCGTCAGCGCCTACCGCGATGGCGACACCTGGGCCCTCGATGGCGGCCGACTGACGCTCGAACCCATTCCCGTGCTCCGGCTGTCCTCGATGCTGATGCTCAGAGATGCCGCGATTGCCGGCGCCGGCGTCGCGCTGGTGCCCCAGTCCATCGTCTGGCAGCAGCTCAACAGCGGCGCCCTCGTGCAGTGGGGCGCGGCGGGCGCCAAGGACGTGGAGCTGTGGGTGCTGCACACCTCACGTCGCCTGGCCAGCCCGAAGGTGAAAGCCTTCGTGGAGTTCATGGGCTCGCGTTACCCGGATGGCTCGCTGGTGCTGAGCGGCTGAGCCACCAAGGCCCTTGCCGACCCGGGCGCGTTCTTCTACGCTGGCTGCGCCACCGAGGAGCTTCCGATGAGCGAGACAAGCCTGGATTCACGAGTGAGCACGATCCGCACGGTCGCGCTGGTCGGGCCAGCAGCGAGCGGCAAGACGCTGCTGCTGGACGCGCTGCTGGCGCATGCCGGCGCCATCCCCCAGGCCGGCAGCATCGAGCGCGGCAGTACGGTCTCTGACCACGACCCGCTGGAGAAGCGCCTGGGCCATTCGCTGCAATCCAGCCTCGCCCACTTCACCCACGGTGGCATCCATGTGCACGCCATCGACACGCCCGGCGCGCCCGACTTCGTCGGCCAGGCCCTGCCGGCGCTGGAGGCGGCGGACACGGCGCTGATCGTCATCAATGCGCAGAACGGCATCGAGCTGATGGCCCAGCGCCTGCTGACCGCCGCCGGCGAGCGCGGCCTGGCGCGGCTCATCGTCGTCAACAAGATCGACGCGCCCGATGTCGACCTGCCGGCTTTGCTGGCCCAGATCCGTGAGGTCTTCGGCAAGGAGTGTTTGCCACTCAACCTGCCCGCCGACGGCAGCCAGCGCGTTGCCGACTGCTTTTTCGCGGCCTCGGGAGAGGCCGATTTTTCGTCCGTCGCCGACGCCCACCGCGCGCTGGTGGAGCAGGTCGTGGAGGTGGACGCGGCCTTCGTCGACCGCTACCTGACCGACGGCGACGTCGACCCGCGCGAGCTGCACGCGCCGCTGGAGCAGGCCCTGCGCGAGGGCCACCTGATCCCGGTCTGCTTCTGCTCGGCCAGGACGGGCGCCGGCGTCGGCGAGTTGCTCAACGCCATCGAGTTGCTGATGCCTAACCCGGCCGAGGGCAACCCGCCTCCCTTCCTTGAGGGCAAGGGCACCGAGCCCCAGGCCTATCCGGCCCGGCCCGACCCGGCCGCCCATGTGCTGGCCCATGTCTTCAAGATCGTCGCCGACCCCTATCTCGGCAAGATGGGCGTCATGCGCGTGCACCAGGGCCGCGTCGCCAAGGGCGGCCTGCTCTTCGTCGGCCATGCACGCAAGCCCATCCGCGTGGGCCACCTCTTCATGCTGCAAGGCGCCAAGCACATCGACATCGAAGAGGCACTACCGGGCGACCTCTGCGCCATCGCCAAGGTCGACGACCTCGCCTTCGACGCCGTGCTGCACGACGCCCAGGAGGATGAGCACATCTACCTGAAGCCGCTGGACTTCCCCACACCCGTGCACGGCCTGGCCATCAGCCCGGCGCGGCGTGGCGATGAGCAGAAGTTGTGGGAGGTGCTGGCGCGGCTGGTGGATGAAGACCCGTGTTTGCGCATCGAGCAGGCGGGAGAGACTCATCAAACCCTGGTCTACGGCCTGGGCGAGCTGCACCTGCGCCTGCTGCTGGACCGGCTGCGCGAGCTCTACAAGGGCGAGGTGCTCACCGAGCCGCCGCGCATTGCCTACCGCGAGACCGTGTCCCAGCCGGCCGAGGGCCACTACCGCCACAAGAAGCAGAGCGGGGGCGCGGGCCAGTTCGGCGAGGTCTATCTGCGGGTCGAGCCACTCGAGCGCGGCGCCGGCTTCGAGTTCGTCGACGCGGTCAAGGGCGGCACCATCCCCGGCCAGTTCATGCCGGCCGTCGAGAAGGGCGTGCTCTCGGGCCTGGCCAGCGGCGTCATCGCCGGCTACCCGCTGGTGGACCTGCGCGTGGTCGTCTACGACGGTAAGCACCACTCGGTGGACAGCAAGGAAATCGCCTTCGTCACCGCCGGCCGCCGCGCGCTGATCGAGGCCGTGCGCGAGGCCCGGCCGCTGGTGCTGGAGCCCATCGTGCAAGTCGAGATCACCGCGCCGGAGCATGGCATTGGCGACATCACCGGCGACCTGGCCTCGCGCCGCGGCCAGGTCAACGGCACACGTGCCGCCGTGCCGGGCAGCCTCATCGTGCAGGGCCTGGCGCCGCTGGCCGAGCTGGCTAGCTACCAGACGCGGCTGAACGCGATCACGGCGGGTGAAGGGCGCTACACGCTGGTGCTGTCGCATTACGAGGCGGTGCCGCCCAACACCCAGGCCGCCCTCGTCGGCGCCTACAAGGCGCACGACGAGAGCGACTGAAGGTCAGTGCTTCGCCTTTGCCTTCTTGGCCTTGGCATCGACTTCCGTCTCGGTGTGCATTACGCACAGCCACTCGCCGTCCTTGCGCAGCCAGACGGAAGAATCGGCCATCTCCTGCTCGATCTCTGCCGATTCGCCGCGCTGGGCCATGGACTGCTTGACGCGGTAGGTCAGCACGGCCGTGTCGGCGTTCGGGTGGGTGACGTGCATGTCGCTCAACTTGAACGACTTGATCACCATGCTGCCCTTCTCCGCCATCTCGCGGTATTGCTCATGGTTGAACTCCATGGCGCCATGCGAGCTGACCATCACGGACGGTTCGGCCAGCAGGCCGAGTGCGGTATCGGTGTCCTCGTCCACCATGGACTGCCAGAACTTCTTTTCGAGGGCGATGAGGGTGCTGTCTGCGGTACTCATGTCAATCTCCTTGACGGCCTAAAACATGAATATGGGTGCCGATCGCAGCGAGGGCCGTAGGAAGTCCCAGTGCTGCCCGGTCGGCCACCTCCTACGGCGCAGCACCAGGTCAAGACGCCTTTATCATTCCGCCCATGCCAAGCGCCAATCGCGACGTCGCGCAGATCCGTTTGGACAACGCGCTGCGGCTGTTCGAAGAGTTCGTCAGCGCCACCATCAAACACCCCGACGCCGCCACCCTGCGTGGCCTGGAGGGGCGCTTTGCCGAACGCTTGCAGATCCAGCCCAGCTACTGGAGCCAGATCAAGGGCCGCTCACGCCAGATCGGCGAGCGCCTGGCGCGCCAGTTCGAGCAGCTTTGCCACAAGCCGCCGGGCTGGATGGACATCGAGCACGGCGTGGTCGCGCCCGCCGCCACAGCACCTGCACACGCAGCCCCGACGCCGGCTGACGCTTCGCCCAGCCTGCCCCAGGATGACGACGAGCGCTTCATCATCGGCCTGGTGCTGACCTACTACCGCCGCCATCCACAGCGTGCCCGCGCGCGGCTGTTGGACCTGCTCGGCGAGGTGCTCACGCCGACCGCCGCCGCACCGCCACCCGCTGCCAAGCCGGCCGCCCCAAGCCCGCAGGCCGAGCTTGACGAATGGCGCAAGCTGCAAGCGCGCATCGCGCCGCTCAAGCCCAAAAAACGCTGATCGTTCAGCGCATCCGTCATTGGACGGCGCCACCCCTCCACGTTAGGGATGTTGGATAAAAACAGCTTGCGCATGAGCAACGTTTGTTTATCATTTGCGCAAGTCGTGCTGCTGAAGTTCTGCGCACACGGCGAGGTCGCACACCACCAAGCCCTCTGACCGCCCGGCCCCGCTTGCCTCGAGCGCAAGCCCCGAGCACCCCAAACCTTGTCTGCAAATGCTGGCCCATCCCGGGCTGAGCTGCTGCATCGCCCGCCGCCACCGCGCGGCACTCACCGGAGCCCGCCATGCCCCAGTTCATCTCTCCCCGCCCGATGCGGATCAAGACGCTCAAACCGCGCAACCCGCTCGTCGCCCCGGCCCTCAAACGCCAGGCCGGCCGACATCAAAGCGCCAACGACGCCCACGCTCAACGCCAACAAGCCCGCCTCGAACTGCGAAGCCTGCTCCGCGACCGCTACCCGGACGAAAGCCCCTGACACAGCCGCACCGCCAGCCCTCTCATCCATGTCATGAGGGCCGGCCAGGTGCCAAGGAGACCCTCATGAGATTGATCGAGTTGAGCGGCCCCGACGCCGCCGAAACCCACGAAGCCTGGGCCCGCCGCTGGGTCCGCATCAAGCGCGCGGCCCGTGCCATCCGGCTGGTGTTCTCGCCGGCCTATCGCCGGCGCCGCGCCCGCCACAAGCACCTGGAGTTCTACGCCGAAGCCGGCGCGCCCGAAGGGGCGCTCTATGTCGACGGCGTGTTGACGGCGCAACTGGACGGCGTGCGCAGACTGTGAACTGAGCCGCAAAAGGGGGTCGCCTCCGACAAGCAGGCGGCCCCGCACAGGCCTAGCATCGTTCCATGTCCGACCGCCTGCGCCTCACCACGCCGCTGCCCAGCCTCGACGCCTGGGTGCAAGCCTTTGCGCAGGCCGAGATTCCGGTGCTGGCCGAGACGGCCGAGTCGCTGGAGCAGATGCGTGCGACCGAGGACGATGTGGACGCCCACGGCCTGGGCGAGATGATTTCCACCGACCCGTTGATGACGCTGAAGGTGCTGGCCCACGCCAGTGAGCTGAGGCGCGGCCGCAGCAGCCGTTATGAGGCCGACCCGGAGACGGTGACGGCCGCCCTGGTGCTGATGGGCATCACGCCCTTCTTCCGCGATTTCGGCCCTCAGCCGACGCTGGACGCCGCGCTGGCCGACCATGACGAGGCGCTGCTCGGCCTGTCGCGCGTCATGCAGCGCGCCGAGCGGGCCTCACGCTATGCGCTGGGCTTTGCGGCCCACCGGGCCGACCCGGACGCCGCCGTCATCCACAGCGCGGCGTTGCTGCACGACTTTGCCGAGATGCTGCTTTGGGTGCATGCGCCCGACCTGGCCTTGCAGATCGCCACGCTGCAGGGCGCCGACCGCACGCTGCGCAGCAGCGCGGCGCAGCGCCAGGTGCTGGGCATCGAGCTGGCGGACCTGGAGCAGGCGCTGATGAAGCGCTGGCATCTGCCGGAACTGCTGACACGCATCACCGGCGACAAGCAAGAGCGCGACCCGCAGGTGCGCTGCGTACACCTGGCCGTGCGCCTGGCGCGGCACACGGCCCGGGGCTGGGACGACGCGGGCGTGCCGGACGACCTGCACGACATCGCCGAGTTGCTCAACCTCGGCGAAGCCCACGTCCTCAAGCTACTTCACGAGTTCGACTGACGACTGCGCCGGTAGGCCGCCACCAGGCCGAGGCCGCCGAGCAGCAGCGCGGCGCTTGCCGGCTCCGGCACGGTCGTGACCGTGGCCGTGAAGTTGGCGTTGTTGGGCGCGAAGTCCGAGATGGCGCCGATGCCCGTGCTGGCAAAGGCGAGGTCGCGCGGCCACAGATTGAAGGTGTAGTCCAACTTGTTGGTGAAGCCGGTGGTCGGCAGCAGGCTGCCCTTCACAGCGGCGGTGATGGTCTTGCCGCTGATGGTGACGGCGCCGGGTGCCAAGTTGGTGCCGGCCACGGTGCCGGTGCCGTCCGGGCGCACGAGGATGACACGGTCGAAGCGCACGCCGTCGAGGCCGAGGCTGGCGCCGAAGCCGGCCGTGCCCGCGCCGCGGTTCACGCCCCAGACATAGACGCCGGTGGCCGTGCTGCCGACGTTGCCGTCCAGCGTCGCCTTCAGAAAGAAGGTGTCGAGGCTGGCGTTGTAGAGGACGGTGGCGGCAACCACGTCCAGGTCGGCGCTGGCACTGCTGCCGGCAAAGGTGGCGAGAAAGTCGCCCTTGGGGTCGGTGATGCCGTCCAGCGCGTGGCTGGCCAGGGGCAGGCCGAGGGCGAGAGCGGCGACGGTTGAGGCGAGAAGACGCATGCAGAACTCCTGGTGAGGTCTAAGGAAGCGGCCGGGATGGCCACGGTGATGTGGACGGGTAAAGGAGGCGGCTATTCCAGCCACCCCCTGGAAGCGGGGGCACGGCCGTTCACCAGCGCGCGCAGGCGTTCGCGGCCACGAGAGACGCGCGACATGACAGTGCCGATGGGGATGTCCAGCGCCTGGGCGATCTGGGCGTAGGCCATGCCTTCGAGGGCGACGAGCAGCAGCACCTGCCGCTGCTCGAATGGCAGCGAGGCCAGGGCGCTGTCGAGGTCGCGCAGGGCCAGGCGTTCGGCTTGCGCTGCGGCGACAGGGATGTCAGGCGGCTGCTCCAGATCGACCAGATCAAGGTGGCCGCGGCGCAGCGTGTCGACGTGCAGGTTGTGCATGATGCTGAACAGCCAGCCGCGCATGTCGCCCACGCCCTGCCATAGCCCGGCACGCGTCCAGGCGCGCTCCAGCGTGTCCTGCACCAGGTCGTCGGCGTCCTCGCGGTTGCGGTGCAGCGCGCGGGCATAGCGGTTCAGGCGCGGCATCCAGCCCAGCACCTCGCCGGGGTCGGGCGGGGCGGCGTGGGTCCGGTGCAGTTGCGGGGCGGTGGCCATGGCCAGTTGATTCCGGCCGCCACCTCAGAGGTTCAACGTATCCCTAGACTGGAACCGCCGTGGTGTTCTTCAAGCGCTCCAGCACGAAGCTGGTCTTGCAGTCCTGCACGCTGGGGTGCATCAGCAAGGTGTCGCTGATGAAGCGGGCGTAGTGCTGCATGTCCTGCACCAGCACGCGCAGCAGGTAGTCCATCTCGCCGGTCAGCGCTGCGCATTCGACGACCTCGGGCCAGGTCTGAACGGCGGCGCGGAACAGGTCGCGCGGGTTGCGAAGCGGGTTGTCGGTCTGCTTTTCCAGCCTCACGTTGATGTAGGCCGTGAGCCCCAGGCCAATGCGCTCGGGCGCGACCAGCGCGACATAGGAGGCGATGACACCTGCCTCCTCCAGCCGGCGCACGCGGCGCAGCACGGCAGAGGACGACAGCCCCGCCTCGGCGGCCAGGGCGTCGTAGGTCAGGTGGCCATCGGCCTGCAACGCACGCAGGATGCGGCGGTCTATGGTGTCCAGCTCAACGGGGGCGTCCATTCGCACATTTTTGCAGTTTTCCTGCGTCGGTAGCCAAAACGGCGCCTGATATTGCATAAAACCTGCGCGGTCCGCGCCGCAGAATTTTCAGCTTCAACAGCTTCTCCGCGCGAGGTCACGATGGCCAAGTTCACTCCTTGGGACAACCCCATGGGCACCGACGGTTTCGAGTTCATCGAGTTCGCGGCGCCCGACCCGGCCGGCCTGGGCGCGCTGTTCCAGACCATGGGCTTCCAGGCCGTGGCCCGCCACCGCCACAAGAACGTGACGCTCTACCGCCAGGGCGGCGTCAACTTCATCATCAACGCCGAGACCGACTCCTTCGCGCAGCGCTTCGCGCGCCTGCACGGCCCGTCGATCTGCGCGATTGCCTTTCGCGTGCAGGACGCCGGCCACGCCTACAAGCGCGCGCTGGAGCTGGGCGCCTGGGGCTTCGACAACAAGGCCGGGCCGATGGAGCTGAACATCCCGGCCATCAAAGGCATCGGCGACTCGCTGATTTACTTCGTTGACCGCTGGCAGGGCAAGGGCGGCGCGGCCGCCGGCGCAATCGGCAACATCTCCATCTACGACGTCGACTTCGTGCCCGTGCTGGACGCGCAAGGCCAGCCGGTCGACCCCAACCCGGTCGGCCACGGCCTGACCGAGATCGACCACCTGACGCACAACGTCTTCCGCGGCCGCATGAAGGAATGGTCGGAGTTCTACGAGCGCTTCTTCGACTTCCGCGAAGTGCGCTACTTCGACATCGAAGGCAAGCTGACCGGCCTGAAGAGCAAGGCCATGACCAGCCCCTGCGGCAAGATCCGCATCCCGATCAACGAGAGCAGCGACGACAAGAGCCAGATCGCCGAGTACCTGGACCTGTACCACGGCGAGGGTATCCAGCACGTGGCGCTGGGCACGACCGACATCTACGGCACGGTCGAGGGCATGAAGAACGGCGGTGTGGTGTTCCAGGACACGATCGAGACCTACTTTGACCTGATCGACAAGCGCCTGCCGGGCCACGGAGAGAACCTGGCCGAGCTGCGGCGCTTGCGCATCCTCATCGACGGCGCCACGCACATGGGCGTGGACGACGAACTGCTGCTGCAGATCTTCACCAAGGAAGTGATCGGTCCGATCTTCTTCGAGCTGATCCAGCGCAAGGGCAACGAGGGCTTCGGCGAGGGCAACTTCAAGGCGCTGTTCGAGAGCATCGAGCTGGATCAGATCCGCCGCGGGGTGCTCAAGGATGAACCCGCCAAGGCCTCTTGAAGACATCTCCACGCCTCGTCCGAGTGGACGAGGCCCATATGGCCGACGCCATCCACGCGGTGCGCGCGTGAGCCCGGCAGGATGGCCGTCTCGGCCGGGTTGACGATCTGGTCGCATGGCGTCCAAAAGCAATCCACGTCGGTCAGCAGCGACAGCTCGGTCACCCAGGGACTGCGCAGGCGCATCTGCCTGGCGTTGTGCCCCTGCCCGAAGCGCGCCATGCGCGTGCCGCCATGCGGCGATCCCAGCGTGATGACGCGCGGCGGCACCTCGTGCCCGGCGCCATGCTTGCGCCACCACGCCCGCAGCGCCAGGCCGCCCATGCTGTGGGCGACCAACACCGGTGGGCGGCCGGTCGCAACTTCCAACTGGCGCACGCCGCGCTCGATCTCGTCGGCGTAGTCGTCGATGCTGCCGAAGGCCGGCTCCAGCGACGGCGCGACGAAGGCGACGCCCTGTGCGCGCAGCTTTTTCATCCAGCCGTTCCACCGCCCGCGGTTGCAGGCAAAGCCGTGCACGAGCAGCACGCCCGTCTGCGCGCCCACCGGCAGGTGATCGGCCTCGGCCCACTCACGCCAAGGCTGGCGCCAGGAGAAGGCCAGCTCGCTGGCGACGACTTCGCGGCCCCAGGCGCGCAAGAGCTGACCCCAGCCCGGCGCCGGCCGGTTCACCCAGCGCAGCTGCACAAAGCCCAGCGCCAGCACGGCGGCATGCACGCCCAGCGTCAACAGCCCCCAGGCCCAGCCAAAGCGCCAGCCGACGCCCAGCGCCACGGCCAGCCGCAACAACACCCAGATCCTCTGCAATCGCGCATTCATGGGCGCAGTGTAGGAAGGCAGAATTGCCCGACTCATGGATGCCCTCAGCGCTGAATCCCTGCTGACCGAACTGCGCGCCGTGGACGCCGAGCGCGCCCGCCGCGCCGCCGACCCCGAGCTGGCGGCGCGCGTCCAGGCCCTCAAGGCCTACCAGCAGAAGCGCTTCGCCGCGACCTATGCCGACCTGCTCGCCAACCCGCGCTACGAGGCCGCCACGCGCTTCTTCCTGCACGAGCTCTACGGCCCCGGCGACTACCGCCAGCGCGATGCGCAGTTCGCCCGCGTCGTGCCGGCGCTGACCCGCCTGTTTCCGCAGGAAGTGGTCGACACCGTCGCCAAGCTGGCGCGCCTGCATGCCTTGTCCGAACGGCTGGACACCCGCATGGGCGAGCACCTGATGTCGCCCGACATCAGCGCCCAGGAATACGGCATCGCCTGGCGCGCCTGCGGCGACCCCGAGGCGCGCCAGCAGCAGATCGCGCTGACGATGGCCGTGGGCGAATCGCTGGACAAGCTCACGCGCCGGCCGCTGCTGCGCCAGTCGCTGCGGCTGATGCGCGGCCCGGCGCAGATGGCCGGCCTGGGCGCGCTGCAGAGCTTTCTCGAAAGCGGCTTCGACACCTTCCGTGCGATGCGTGGCGCGGGCGAGTTCCTGTCCACTGTGCGACACCGCGAAGACGCACTCGCACTCGCTTTGTTTCGAGCTGATGCGTCCGCGTTAGGGCAACTCCCCTAGCTTGATGTAACCGGCAGTCCCACCATCATTGGCTTCACGCAAAGCTCGCGAAGAGGCCACTCCGATGACCGCCGTTCTTGCCGAAGTCCCCCAAGTGACATCACGCGCCAAGCCCTGGCTGGCCAGCTATCCGGCCGGCGTGCCGGCGCAGGTCGACACCGGCGCCTATCGCTCGCTGGTGGACCTGCTGAACGAGGCCTTCCGCACCCACGCAAAGCGCGATGCGGCCATCTGCATGGGCCAGCGCATGCGCTTCGACGAGATGGACCGGCTGTCGACGCAACTCGGCGCCTGGCTGCAGACCCAGGGGCTCAAGCCCGGCGACCGCGTCGCCATCATGATGCCCAACCTGCTTCAGTACGGCGTGGCCATCGCGGCCATCCTGCGCGCGGGCTTCGTCGTCGTGAACGTGAACCCGCTGTACACGCCGCGCGAGCTGGAGCATCAGCTCAAGGACTCCGGCGCGCGCGCCATCATCGTGCTCGAGAACTTCGCCCACACGCTGGCCGAGGTCATCGACGCGACCGACGTGCACCACGTCATCCTCGCCTCCATGGGTGACCTGCTGAACTGGTGGAAGGGCCCGCTGATCAACTTCGCCGTGCGGCATCTGAAGAAGATGGTGCCGGAGTTCCGCCTGCAGCTCATGTCCAAGGGCGGCGAGGGCCGCACCGTCGTGCGCTTCAACGAGGCCCTGAGCCACGGCGACCGCCTGCACCTGAAGAAGCCCGAGCTGGGCCCCGACGACGTCGCCTTCCTGCAGTACACCGGCGGCACGACCGGCGTGTCCAAGGGCGCCACGCTGCTGCACCGGAACATCGTCGCCAACATCCTGCAGGTCGAGACCTGGTTCCAGCCCATGCTGGCCAAGGTGCCCGGCCATGCCGAAGGCCTTGTGCAGTTCACCAACGTCTGCGCGCTGCCGCTGTATCACATCTATGCGCTGACGGCCTGCTTCATGCTCGGCGCGCGCATGGGTCACCTCAACATCCTGGTGCCCAACCCGCGCGACATCCCCGGCTTCATCGAGACGCTGCGCGGCCACAAGGTCCACATCTTCCCGGCCGTCAACACGCTGTTCAACGCACTGGCCGCCGAGCCGGGCTTCTCGCGGCTGGACTTCTCCGAGCTCGTCATCTCCAACGGCGGCGGCATGGCCGTGCAGCAGGCCACGGCCGAGAAGTGGCTCAAGGTCACCGGCTGCCCGGTCGTGGAGGGCTACGGCCTGTCCGAAACCGCCCCGGCCGCGACCATCAACCCGCTGGACCTGCGCGTCTTCAACGGCAGCATCGGCCTGCCCATCCCGGGCACCGAGATCACCATCCGCGACGACGATGGGCAAGACCTGCCCCTGGGCGAGCGCGGCGAGATCTGCATCCGCGGTCCGCAGGTCATGGCCGGCTACTGGAAGCGTCCCGACGAGACCGCCAACGTCATGTATGCCGACGGCTTCTTCAAGAGCGGTGACATCGGCATCATGGACGAGCGCGGCTATGTGCGCATCGTCGACCGCAAGAAGGACATGATCCTGGTCAGCGGCTTCAACGTCTACCCGACCGAGATCGAGCAAGTCGTGAACATGCACCCCGGTGTGCTGGAGTGCGCCGCCATCGGCGTGCCGGACGCCAAGTCCGGCGAGGCGGTCAAGCTGTTCGTCGTCAAGAACGACCCGGCCCTGGCCGAGGAAGACTTGGCCAGCTACTGCGCCGGGCAGATGACGGCCTACAAGCGACCCAAGTTCATCGAGTTCCGCGACGAACTGCCCAAGAGCAACGTCGGCAAGATCCTGCGCCGCGAGCTGCGCACGACGACGGCCTGAGCAGGCTCTCTAGCCAGTTGGGGACAGAGCTACTCGCTGCGCTCGATCGGTCTGTCCCGCAAAGTCTTAGAAAGGGTTGTTCTTGGCGCGGGTCAGCGCCAGCACGCCGATGCGCTGCTGCGCGGTCGGGCCCAGCAGCGTGTCGCCGGCCCACAGCCAGGTCGACGTGGCGTCGGCCTTCAGCGTTTCGGTCGTGCAGTCCTGCGGCGCGATCTCGCTGCGGCAGGCCGCCGTCGTCACGTCGGAGTAGCCGAAGGCGCCGGGGAAGCGGGCGATCTGCTGGATGGTTTCATCCACCAGCACCAGGCCGATCAGGCGGCCGTCGTTCAGCAGGTTCAGGCGCAACGAGATGTTGAAGGCTCCGCTGAGCTCGTCCAGGAAGGCGGCGCGGTCGATGTCGGTCTGCTGCTCCCGCTCTTTCCAGCCGAAGGGCGTCAGGCCCACGTCGAAGATGGTGGCCACCAGCACGCGGCCATTGGCATTGGCGATGCGGTTGGCCTGCTCGGCCAGCAGCTTGCCGCGCGCCTTGGCCTCGTTGATCAGCGAATCCCGGCTCTGGGCGGGGAACTGGCGATACAGCTCCAGGATGTCGTTCACACCGACCATGATGCTCACCAGGTCCTTGGGACCGAAGCGGTCGTTGGACAGATGCTGGTCGATCTTGTCGCGCACGTCGGCCACCTTGACGCCGGCCGCCGCGTACATGACACCCTGGGGCAGCGCGACGAATTCGGTGTTGCACTGGGAGAAGACGAAGTTGAAGCCGCTGGCCAGCACCTGCGTGTAGACAGGGTTGACCCGGCATTCCACCTGGCGCGTGTCGGCGTTGAGGCCGTTGATCGTGTACTTCTTGCCGCTCTGCAGGATGGCGCCGCTCTCGTCGCCGAAAGCAATGATGCGCGTCGGCGCAAAGGGCTCGATCTGCGAGGTGCCGCCACCGCCACAGCCGGCAATCAACGCGGCCGCTGCGGCCATGACGAGGCCGCGCTTCAGTTTCTGGGAGACAACACGTTGCATGACGATCAACTCAGGACAGGAAAACTCAATCGGTGAAGGCGGCGGCGGCCCGGCTGAGCCGGTCTCGCACACCATCCCAGGCCGAGTCGCGCGGTGGCGCCTCGACCCAGATTTCGCGGGCGCCGGCCGCGTCCAGCGTCCGCAGCACCGCAAATAACTCGTGGGCCACCGCCGCCGGGTCGGCAGGCAGGGGCTGCCAATCACAGGCCAGCCCGGCCGGCGGCTGGGCGCGTGAATATACCGCCACCCCTTCCAGGCCCCCGCTGGCCGCCACCGTAGCCAGACGTAAAGCCAGGCTGTCGGCATCCAGCAGACGCACGCGGGCGCTCGGCGCATAGTGCGCGGCCAACGTGCCCGAGGCCTTGGGCGCGGCCGCGTCGGGCTCGGCGAGCGGCTCGCCCAGCACGGCCTCGATGCGGGTACGGCTCAGCAGGCCGGGGCGCAGCAGCGCCGGTCGCTCGCGGCTGCAGTCGACGATGCTGGACTCGATGCCCACCTCGCAGGCGCCGCCGTCCAGCACCATCAGCGCGGGCCCGAATTCCTCGACGACATGGCGGGCCAGCGTCGGACTGACGCGGCCGAAGCGGTTGGCGCTCGGCGCGGCCACGCCGCTGACGCCCAGCGCCCGGGCCGCCGCCAGCACGGCGCGCGCAACCGGGTGGGCCGGCGCACGCAGCGCAATGGTGGCGTGCCCGCCCGCCGCGCCCGAGGCCACGCCGGGCTGGCGAGGCACGATGACCGTCAAGGGGCCGGGCCAGAAGGCATCCATCAGGCGGCGCGCGGTGGCGGGCAGGTGATCGGCGAACGGCTCCGCCCCGGCGGCGTCCAGCACATGGACGATCAGCGGGTGGTCGCTCGGCCGGCCCTTGGCGGCAAAGATCTTCGCAACGGCGTCATCCCGGTCCGCCCGCGCGGCCAGGCCGTAGACCGTCTCGGTCGGCAGGCCCAGCAGTTCGCCGTCAGCCAGGCGCTGCGCGGCGGCCTGGATGGCGGCGGGATCGTTGCCGGGCAGCAGGAGCATCAGAAGTCGGTCGGCAGACCCAAGATGGCGGCGGCCCGCACGGCGACGTCATGCGCGGCCTCCGGCGTGTCGGCCGTGATGTTCAAGTGGCCCATCTTGCGGCCATGGCGCGCGTCGGCCTTGCCGTAGAGGTGCAGATGCGTGCCCGGCAGCGCCAGCACGCGGTCCCAGGCGGGCGGCGTGGGGCCGCCGTCTTCGTTGAACCACAGGTCGCCCAGCAGGTTCAGCATGACCGACGCCGAATGCTGGCGCGGCATCGGCAGCGGCAGGCCGGCCAGCGCCCTCACCTGCAACTCGAACTGCGACACATCGGCGCCGTTCATGGTCCAGTGACCGGAGTTGTGCGGGCGCGGCGCCATCTCGTTGACGACCAGACGGCCGTCTTCCAGCCAGAAGAACTCGATGCACAGCACGCCGACATAGCCCAGCGTCTCGGCCACCTGGCGGGCGGCGCCGATGGCCAGCGCCTCCACCTCGGCCGGCACGTCCGGCGCCGGCACCTCGGTGACGGCCAGGATGCCGCCGCGGTGCAGGTTCTGCTGGATGGGGTAGTTGACGATCTGCCCGTCCGCGCCGCGCGCCACCAGCACGCTCAGCTCAAACTTCAGCGGCAGCAGTTGTTCCAGCACGCAGGGCACGCGCCTCAGCCCTTGCCAGGCGTCAGCCAGCTCGGCGGCGGTGGCCACACGCACCTGGCCCTTGCCGTCGTAGCCCATGCGGCTGGTCTTCAGGATGCCGGGCAGCAGGGCCTGATTGACGGCAGCCAGCTCGATCTCGTTCGTGATGACGGCATGTGGCGCACAGGGCACGCCGGCGGCCTCGAAATGCGCCTTCTCGACGGCGCGGTCCTGGCAGACAGCCACCGCCGCACCCGACGGCGCGACAACGCGCATGCCGGCCAGCGTCTCCAGCGCCAGCGCCGGCACGTTCTCGAACTCGGTCGTGATCGCGTCGCAGTCGCGCGCCAGCTGGGCCAGGCCGAAGGAATCCAGGTAATCGGCCTTGACATGCTTCTCGGCCACGGCGCCGGCCGGGCTGATGGCGTCCGGGTCCAACACCACGCAGCGATAGCCCAGGGCCTGGGCGGCGTGGACGAACATGCGGCCGAGTTGACCGCCGCCGAGGACTCCGAGGGTTGCGGAGCCCGGAAGGAGGGCGCTCAACGCAGGTCCTCGGTCATCGCCTGGGCAACGGCGGTCTGCTTGGCGCGGAAAGCGTTCAGCTTCTCCAGCAAGGCCGCGTCGCCGGTGGCGAGCATGGCCACCGCGAACAGCGCCGCGTTGGCCGCGCCGGCATTGCCGATGGCAAACGTCGCGACCGGGATGCCCTTGGGCATCTGCACGATGGAGTGCAGGGAATCGACGCCCTGCAGGTGCCGGCTGGCCACCGGCACGCCCAGCACCGGCACCGTTGTCTTGGCCGCCAGCATGCCCGGCAGGTGGGCGGCGCCGCCCGCGCCGGCGATGATGGCCTTCAGGCCCCGGCCGGAAGCCGCCTCGGCGTAGGCGAACATCTCGTCGGGCATGCGGTGGGCCGACACGACCCGGGCGTCGAAGCCGATACCGAACTCGGTCAGAATCTCGGCCGCTTGCTTCATCGTTTCCCAGTCGCTGCTGGAGCCCATGACGATGCCGATGACGGCGTCCGGGTTCAAAGGGGCTGACGTGGACAAAGCGCGCTCCGAGGCTCAGGAAAGCCTTGAATTGTAGAAGCCGAGGCTCAACCTCCCGCTTGGGCCCAATCTCCTGTCCGCCATGATCGACATCAACCTCCAGAACTTCCAAGCCGAACTCATCGTCGCCTCCCAGAGCCAGCCCGTGCTGCTGGACATCTGGGCGCCCTGGTGCGGCCCCTGCCGCACACTCGGCCCCATCCTGGAGAAGCTGGAGACCGCCTACGCCGGCCGCTTCACGCTGGCCAAGCTGAACAGCGACGAGGTGCCCGAGATCGCCACCCAGCTGAGCGAAATGTTCGGTGTGCGCAGCATCCCCTTCTGCGTGATGTTTGCGGGTGGGCAGCCAGTGGACGGTTTCGTCGGCGCCATTCCCGAAGCGCAGATCCGCGAGTTCCTGGACAAGCATGTGCCGCCCGGCGAGGAACTGGCTGCCGACGAGGCCCCCAGCGACGACCTGATGGCCGAGGGTGACCTGGAGACGACCCTGGGCAAGCTGGCCCAGGCCGTGCAGGTCGACCCGGCCAACGACGCGGCCCGCTTCGACTACGTGAAGGCGCTGCTGGAGCTGGGGCTGGTGGACGAAGCCCGCGAGGCCTTCGCCCCGGTTGCTGCCAAGGCCGCCGACACGCTGGTGCCCTCGCCCCGCCTCGCAGCCCTGGCCATCTGGCTGACCGCCTTCGAGGCCGCGAGCGCGGCCGACCTGGCGACGCTGCAAGCGGCCATAGGCGCCAACAAGCGCGATTTCGAGTCCCGCTTTGCGCTGGCCCAGAGCCACTTGGCCGGTCAGCGTTTCACCGAAGCCATGGACGAGTTGCTGGAAATCATCATGCGCGACAAGGCCTGGATGGACCAGGCCGCACGAAAAACCTACGTCGCCATCCTGGAACTGCTCGCCAAGCCGGCCCCCAAGCCCGCGGCAGAGGCCAAGGGCGGCGCGCTGGAACTTGCGGCCAAGGCCACGGTCGTGCAGAGCGACCCGCTGATCGACCAGTACCGGCGCAAGCTGTCGATGGCGTTGTTCTGAGGCCGACCGCGGGTCGGAACGACCCGCACGATCCACACCAGGGCTAAGGCACCCCGCCGTTGCTGTTGCGCAGCTCGCGCAGCTTCACGCACTCGGCATCGTTGCGGAACTGCGGCTTGTCGCATTGCCGGTCGATGCACCAGGCACGCGCCAGCAGCACGCGGCCGCCGCAGGCTTCGCTGGCAGTGCGGGGCTCAGGCGCGGCGGCGGTTGACGCGGGTGCCGCCTGTGTGGGCGTGGCGACGGCCGAGGCGGCCGGCTCCGGCGCCGCGAAGACGGGGCTGCGCGGCACCGGGCGGAAGTCCCCGGCCTTCTCGGTAACGATGGGCTTGAGTGCGCCGTCGCGCCGGGCCGGCGCGGAGGCTGCCGGCGCAGCCGACGGACGCGGACCCGGGACGGACACGGTCGTCACCCTGGACAGCGGGACAGACGCGATTGGTGCAGCGGCTGAAGCGGCTTCTACCAGAGCCGGCACGCTGGCGGGCATGGACGACGCGGATGCAGGTTCGGCCGCGCTCGCCGACGCCGAGGCGGCCGACGCGGCAGGCTCGACGGGCGGCGGCGCGTGCTTGGCTATGTTGTCGCGCAGTTGCACGACGAAGAGGCCGAGCAGCGCGAGGGCCAGCACGCCAGCGGCGGCCAGCAGCAGCGTTTTGGGCCGGCGAGGGGTCGCAACATGCACCGAGGGAACGATGGTGGTAGGCAGCATCTCCTCGGGAGAGCCCTGCACGGTGTCCATGAACTCGATGTCAAGGGCGGCATCGGGCGCGGCCGGCGGCGAGGGTTCCGCGCGCTTGGAAGCGGCCTGCGGCAGTGGCACATTGGCGCGGCCGTCGATGACCTCGCGCCAGGCCGCCACGCTTTGTGGGCGCTGGTGCGGCGGCACGCGCAGGCCCCAGTCCATCACGGCGAGGAAGGACGGCGAATAGCCTTGCACGGCGAGCGGTGCCAGTTCGTCGCCCATGGCACGCGCGGTGCACGGCGGCGGCGGGCGGCCGGTCAGCAGGTCGTGCATGACGGCGGCCAGCGCATAGAAATCGGTCCAGGGCCCCTGCTTCAGGCTGGTGGCCTCGGCGTATTGCTCGATGGGCGCGAAGCTGGGCTTGAGGATGGCCGTGAAGACCTGAGTGCGGTCGCCGATGGCCTGGCGGGCGGCGCCGAAGTCCAGCAGGATGGGTGCGCTGCCATCGGCAGGCAGGAAGATGTTGTCGGGCGCGACGTCGCGGTGCCAGACGTTCTGGGCATGCAGCGCCTCCAGGCCGCCGAGCACGGCATCGAAGACGCGCCGCGCCCAGGCCTCGGGGGGCGGCGTGGACAGGGCCTTGCGGGCGTCGCGCAGGTTCTTGCCGACCAGCCGCGGCATGGCCATGTAGGCGGTGCCGTTGGCCTCCCAGAAGCGGTAGACCTTGAGCAGCGAGGGGTGGTCGAAGCGGGCCAGCAGGCGCGCCTCATTGACGAAGCTGCGCCGGCCCAGCTCGAAGGTGTCGCGCATGGACATGGAGCGCACCGAGACGTGGGAGCGCCCGTCGCGCTGCGCGAACTGGCTGGGCATGTACTCCTTGATCGCGACCTCGCGCTCCAGCGAGTGGTCGCGCGCGAGGTAGACGATGCCGAAACCGCCGACACCGAGCGTGCCGAGGATTTCCAGCTCGCCAAAGCGGGTGCCGGGCGGCAAGGCGTTGATGGAGTCGTCGTCGGATGCGGCGGTCATGGCGCGCGAGGGTAACGCAGCCATGGCTGCGGGAAAGCCCGAAAACCCGCGCCCAAAGCGCGCTGTCGGATTTCTTCGGGCCGAGCGCCGGGCCGCTCCCAAGCCGGCCCACCATGGCGATGTGCGGGCGGCTCAATGCCGCTCGCATCGCTGTCCCCCTGGGGACCGGCTAGGCTTGCCCGCGTGCAGCGCGGCAAGACTGGACGAGGGGCCAACATTACTTCGGTGGCGTGGCCAGACCGGCTGCGGTCAGCCGCTCGGCCCAGTGGCAACGCTGGGCGGCGTCCTGCGCCCAGGACACCGTTGCCGCGTCGGCTTCGCGGGCAGCGAGCGCGTCTTCGCCCAGCTTGGCATAGACCTGGCCAAGGCGAGCATGCAGCACGGCGCACTCGTCGAGGTCGCAGTAGGAGGCGTCCTCGGCCAGCACCTCCACGGCGGCCTGATCGGCCAACGCGCGGGCGCGCTGCAACTCGCCGGTGTTAACCCAGCACCAGGCCAGGTCGGCCAGCAGGCTGTAGCCGACGCGCGCGAGACCAGAGGCCGTGGCAGCGGGTAGATTGGCTTCGAGCAGGACGGCCGCCTCGGCAAAGTTGCCTTGCACAACAAGCAACTGGGCGTGCAGCAACGGCGTGAGGTTGGCGCGGGCGGAGCCGCCAAGGGCGGCGTCGTAATTGCCGATGGATTCGACACTGAGCAGCGCCACCGGCGTTTCACCGGCCCTGCCGGTCAACGCGGCGTGGCGGACACGCAGAGCGCGCATCTGGGTCTGGTTGTAAACCACCGCTACTAGCCCCACGTCGTCGCCCTCAGCGATGGCTTGCCGGCGAGCCCAGGCGTACCACGGCGAAGCTGCTGCCTCCCCGACGACGAGGCCCCAGGCCGAGGCCAGGGCGGTTGCGACGCGGTAGGCTGGGGAGTGATCGCTAGGCGCTATCAGGGCGAACGTTGCCTTCGCGTGACGAATGAGACCATCGATGTCTCGGCCGACGAAGTCCATTTGTGCCAGCCATGCGGCAGCCCAAACCTGTAGGACCGGGAGCCGGGCGGCGGAAGCCATCACGCTTGCACGACGCACGCGGTCGCGGCCGTCACCACCAGATACGCCAAAGTACGCCACCAACCCTTCCGCCAGATGCAGCCAAGCCGCCAGTTCGATGCGTGGATGGGCTAGGACGCTGGCGTGCAATCGTTGCAATTCCTCGCGGGCCTCGGACTCATGGCCATGGCGCAGCCACAGGATGGCGCGCTGCACTCGCAGCACGGCGCAGCGCGCCGGGTTGGCGGCCATTGCGGCGATTTCGCCGTCCAGCCTTTGCGCCAGCCGGCTGTGCAGCTTGACGTTCACGGGTGCGCCCTTCGCTCTGCGCACTTGCCGGGCCGATGCGGCCAGGCCCTCGCCAAGCACAGCATGCCCATGCTCACGCCCGCCCAGCGGGAACAAGCTTGCTTGAGGCAGTCCTGCGCGGCGCTCATGCCGTCAGACGCTGCAAGGCTTCTTCGTACTTCTGCACCGTGTTGGCGATCACCTCGGACGGCAGCGCCGGTGCTGGCGCAGTCTTGCCCCAGGGCTTGCCATCGACGGTGGCCTGCTCCAGCCAGTCGCGCACGAACTGCTTGTCGTAGCTCGGCGGATTGCTGCCCGGCGCATAGCTCTCGACCGGCCAGTAGCGCGAGGAGTCGGGCGTCAGCACCTCGTCCATCAGCGTCAGCGTGCCATCGGCGTCCAGGCCGAACTCGAACTTGGTGTCGGCAATGATGATGCCCTTGCTCAGCGCGAAGTCCGCCGCGCGCTGATAGAGCTGGATGGAGATGTCACGCACGCGCGTGGCCAGCTCCGTGCCGACGATGGCTGCGGCCTGCGCGAAGGAGATGTTCTCGTCGTGGTCGCCCATCTCGGCCTTGGTGGCAGGCGTGAAGATTGGCGCGGGCAGCTTGTCGGCATTGCGCAGGCCCGGCGGTAGTGCGACGCCACAGACGCTGCCGCTCTGCTGGTACTCGGCCCAGCCGCTGCCGGCCAGATAGCCGCGCACGACGGCCTCGATGGGCAGGGGCTTGAGCCGCTTGACGAGCATGGCGCGGTCACGCAGTTGCTCGGCCTCCTCGGGCGTGACGACGGAGAGCGGGTCCTCGCCGGTCAGGTGGTTGGGCACGATGCCTTGCAGCTTGTCGAACCAGAACAGAGCCATCTTCGTCAGCAGCGCGCCCTTGCCCGGGATGGGTTCACCCATGATGACGTCAAAGGCCGAGAGGCGGTCGCTGGCGACCATCAGCAGGCGGTCGTCGCCGACGGCGTAGTTCTCGCGCACCTTGCCACTGCCCAGCAGCGGCAGCGACGTGATGGAGGACTGGAGCAGGGCTTGAGGCATGGCGAACGGCTACGGCGAGCGCGGTTAGGGCGGAAGGCGGTGGATTTTAGGAGGCGACGAAGTCCCGCACCTGCCGCGCAAAGCGACTCACCTCGATGGGCTTGGCCAGATAGCCGTCGAAACCGGCGGCGACGAAGCGCGCTTCGTCGCCCTGCATGGCATGCGCGGTGAAGGCGATGACCGGCACGCCGGCCAGCCGCGCGTCGGCCTTGAACTCCCGTGCGAGGCTGAGGCCGTCCACGCCGGGCAGCTGGATGTCCAAGAGGATGAGGTCGGGCCGCCGCGCCCGCAGCACCGCGCGGGCCGCTTCGGCATCCAACGCACGCAGCACCTGCATGCCGTCGGCTTCCAGCACGCATTCGGCCAGCAGCAGATTGACCTCGTGGTCATCCACAACCAGGATGCAGAGTGGGTTCATCTCAGTTATCCATTCCGCATTCGCGACACCCGCGACGCATGAAAGCGTCTTCGGGCCGAGCGCCCGGCCGCCCCAAGCCGGCCCGGTAGGCGATGTGCTCGCGGCTCGATGCCGCGAGCATCGCCGTCCCCGCGGGGGACCGACTGGGCTGGCCCGCGTTCAGCGGCGCAAGGCTGGGCGAGGGGCTCACTTTCACTTCAGGCTTCGCGGGCCGGCACCGCCCGGGCTTGCTCGCGAACCCAGCGCAGCAGCGCGTCCCGCACCTGGACCAGCGAACCGGCGTCGCCCTTGCCGGCAATCACTTGCGCCGAGGCGGCAAGCCGCGCGAGCTCCTCGGGCGCCAGCGTCATCGCGGTCCAGATCACCACGGGCAGCCCCGCCTGCGCCGGGTCGCCACGCAGCCGGTGCAAGACCTGGAAGCCATCCATGCCGGGCATCATCAGGTCCAGCACGACGGCCGACGCCGCATGACCGGCCAGCCAGGCCAGCGCGGCCGGCCCGTTGTGCATTGCGACGGCATCGACCCCCGCCTGCGCCAGGGCCTCGCACATCAGGTCACGCGCCGAAGCCTCGTCGTCGACGACCAGCACCGTGAAACCCGCGCCCCCCGCCGGCCGCAGCGGCGCCAGCACGCGCGCCAGTTCGGCGTGGTCCAGGGGCTTGGCCAGCACGTCGGCCACCAGGAAGGCTACTTCCGCAGACGTGTCGCCGCCAAAGCCCAGCGCCTTGACCGGGGATTCGCGGGAGGCCCCGGCGGCGCGCAGGTCGGCCAGCATGGCCAGCCCGGGTGAATCCGGCAGCGCCAGGTCCAGCGCCAGGCCGCTGTAATGGCGCACCCGCGTCAGCTGCACGACCTCGGCGGCACTGGCGGCGGTGTCGGTATCGAAGCCGGCATGGGTCAGCTCGCGCGCGAGGTGGTCGCGCCAGGGGTGGGCGCGCAAGGCGACCAGCAGGCGGGCGTCGGCATCCACCGCCTCGCCCTCGGCGTCAAGTGACACGGCGTGGCGCGGCAGCACCGCGTAAAAGCAGCTGCCCTCGCCGGGTTTGCTGTAGACGCCGACCCGCCCGCCCTGGGCCTCGACGAGACGGCGCGTCAGCGACAGGCCCAGGCCGGTGCCCTGATGCCGCTTGGTCAGGCCGTCGTCCAGCTGCTGGAACTCGACGAAGAGCCGCGCCAGGTCGGCCGCCTGGATGCCGATGCCGCTGTCCTGCACCTCCAGCCGCCAGCGCTGCCGGCCCTCCCCCGCAGCGCGCACCTCGATGCGGCCGCCGGGCTCGGTGAACTTGATGGCGTTGGACAGGTAGTTCAGCAGCACCTGCTTGAGACGACCCGCATCCACATGCACATGGTGCAGCTCGGGCGCGATGCTGGACGTCAGCGTCAAGCCGCGCTGCTCGGCCAGCAACGCCACCGTGGCCATCAGCTCGTCCACCAGCACCGGCAGGTCCAGCCTCTCGGGCCGGAACGTCAGCTTGCCGGCTTCGATCTTGGACAGGTCCAGCACGTCGTTGATCATCTGCAGCAGGTGGCGGCCGCTGCTGGAGATGTGCTGCAGCGCCGCCGCGTGACGCGGCGAATCGGCGGGGATGGCCCCGGCGGCGAGCAGGTCCGAGAAGCCGATGACCGCGTTGAGCGGCGTGCGCAGTTCGTGGGACATGTTGGCCAGGAACAGGCTCTTGAGCCGACTCGACTCCTGCACGCGGCGGTTCTCGGCTTCCAGCCAGCTCGTCTGCTGGCGGGCCTGCTCGGCCGTGCGCACCGCCGTGACCTCGGCCACGATGCCGACCACGCGCACCGGCCCGTTGTCGTCGCGCACCAGCCGCGCATCCATGCGCAGCCAGTGCAGGCTGGCATCGGCCCAGAGGACGCGGAACTCGGCATGCCAGGGCGTGCCGTGCTCACGCAGCGCGTCCAACGCGGCGCGCACGCTGCTGCGGTCTTCGCCCTGCACCGCCATCAGCATCTGCTCGCCGCCCCAGTCGGCCGGCGTGGCGGCATCCAGGCCGAAACACTGGTCGAAGCGGCGCGAACGGTGCACGCGGCCGCCGTCGAGTTCGAGCTCCCAGTCGCCCAGCGAGGCGGACTCGAGCGCGAAACGCAGCCGCGCCTCGCTTTGCCGCAACGCCACCTCGATCTGGCGCTGGTGGGTCAGGTCGCGGGCCGACTTGACGCCGCCGATGACCTGGCCGGTGGCGTCACGTAACGGCGACACCTGGGCCGAGATGTCGATGCGCCGCCCGTCCTTGGTGAGCCGCACGGTGCGGAACGGCGGCACCTGGCGGCCCTGGGCCAGCTCGACCAGGATGCGCTGCTCCTCGGCCTCGCGCTCGGGCGGCACCAGCATCAGCACGGACTGGCCGACGGCCTCGGCGGCGCTGTAGCCGAACATCCGCTCCGCCGACGCGTTCCAGTTGGTGATGAGCCCGTCGTTGGACTTGACGATGATGGCGTCCGCCGACGATTCGACGACCGCCGCCAGCCGCCTGACCTCGGCCTCGGCCTGGGTCAGCGCGCCGATGTCGCGGAAGACGATGCTGACGCCACGCGCGCGGCCGTCGGCACGGCGGGTCAGGCCGGCATGCAGCTCGACCGGCGTGCGGCGGCCGTCACGCGCAATGCAGATGACCTGCTGGCGGCGCAGCCCATCGCGTTCGCGCTCGGCCACCACGTCCACCGGGTTGCGAGCACGCATCTCAGCCGGCCGGTCGACACGCTCGAACACCTCCCACACGCCGCGCCCCAGCGCGTCGGCGGCCGGCCAGCCGGTCAGCTGCTCGGCCACCGCGTTGATGCGCGTCACGCGCCCTTCGCCGTCGGTCGTGATGAAGCCGGCGTCGATGCTGGCCAGCGTGGCAGCCAGGCTCTGCTCGGTCTCCAGCAGGTCATCCTCGGCATCGTGGCGGCGGCCGGCCTCGGCGCGCAGCTTGTTCAGGGCCTCGCTGTGCTCATGCGCCGACGGGATGGCCAGGATGCTGGGCAGCAGGCGCCAGGCGACCCAGGCGGTCAGCACCGACGCGATGGCCGTCACCACCTTGCCGGCGGCCTGCACGCCGTAGTCGGGCCGCCAGATGGTCCAGACGTCGAGCACATGGGTGGCGCCGCAGGCCAGGATGAAGGTACCGAACAACGCGGGCAGGCCGCCGAAATTCAGCTGCGGCCGCTGGCGCGCGTAGGCGAGGATGAGCGCCGGGATGGAGAAGTAGGCCAGCGCGATCGCGACGTCGGCGCCCACCATGGTCCACAGCAGACCGGGCGACCACTGGAAACAGTAGCCATGCGGCAGGAAACCCGAGCGGGCCACCAGGCTGGTGAGCGCGTCCATGCTTGTCCTCCTTGGGGCCCTGACTTGGGGCACCCTGTCGGACGATTGTGCGCCCTGCTAACGCCTCGCTGACTGCTACGTTCGTCAGGCCGCAGTGGGTGGCGTGAAGCCCGCGTAGCGCGCCAGAAAGCGCTCGCGGCCCTCGCTCTCAAACAGCTGTGGATCCCAGTCGCCGGGCAGCAGACGCGTGGCCAGTTCAGCGCGGAAGCGATAGACGCAGGCCGTCTCGGCGCGCCCATCGGAAAGCTCGACCGCGACCGGCACGCGTTCATAGTCCGCGCCTTCGAAGGCATCCAGCCGCGCCCACTGTGCCGCAGCTATGCCGCGGTACAGCCGGCCCTCCACCACGCCGCCTTCGGCGGGGCGCAGGCCGGGATAGTCTTCACCCTGCACCGAGTGGCGTCGGTGGCCCGGCAGCCGCGCGGCCTCCGACGGCAGCACGCAGCCGCAGACGCGGGCCATGATGTCGGCCCACATCAGCGAGCCGTAGGTGAAGCAGCTATCGATCACTGCACCTTTTGCGCCAGCTCGCCACGCGCATAGGCGCCGGCGATGTCGACCAGCGTGCGGCCCTTGATCTTGCCGGCCTGACCTTCGCAGCCGAACTCCATGTAGCGCTGCTTGGCGATGACCTTGGCGGCCTCGCGGGCGGGCTTGAGCCACTCGCGGGCATCGAACTTGTCGGGGTTCTCGGCCAGGAACTTGCGCACTGCGCCCGTCATCGCCAGGCGGATGTCGGTGTCGATGTTGATCTTGCGCACGCCGTGCTTGATGGCCTCCTGGATCTCCTCGACGGGCACACCGAAGGTCTCCTTCATCTTGCCGCCGTACTGGTTGATGATGGCCAGCAGGTCCTGCGGCACGGACGACGAACCGTGCATTACGAGGTGTGTGTTGGGGATGCGCGCGTGGATCTCCTTCACGCGGCCGATGGCCAGGATGTCGCCTGTGGGCTTGCGGCTGAACTTGTATGCGCCATGGCTGGTGCCGATGGCAATCGCCAGCGCGTCCAGCTGCGTGGCCTTGACGAAGGTGGCAGCCTCCTCAGGGTCGGTCAGCATCTGGGAATGATCGAGCTTGCCCTCGGCGCCGACGCCGTCTTCCTCGCCGGCTTCACCGGTTTCCAGGTTGCCCAGGCAGCCCAGCTCGCCCTCGACGGTGACGCCCACCTTGTGCGCCATCTCGACGACCTTTCGCGTCACTTCCGTGTTGTATTCAAAGGAGGCAGGCGTCTTGCCGTCTTCCATCAGCGAGCCGTCCATCATCACCGAGCCGAAGCCCAGGTCGATGGCGCCGGCGCAGATCTTGGGGCTGGTGCCGTGGTCCTGGTGCATGACCAGCGGGATGTGCGGGTAGGCCTCGCAGGCCGCCAGGATCAGGTGCTTGATGAAGGGCTCGCCCGCGTATTTGCGGGCGCCGGCGGAAGCCTGCAGGATGACGGGTGCGCCGACCTCGTCGGCCGCAGCCATGATGGCCTGCACCTGCTCCAGGTTGTTGACGTTGAAGGCTGGGATGCCATAGCCGTTTTCGGCGGCGTGGTCCAGCAACTGACGCATGGAAACGAGAGGCATGGGAAATTCCCGGTGGAGTTGAGAAATCTGGGCCGACTGCGGTACGGACACTAGGCCGTAACCGCTTCGTAACTTGTCGGGGATTCTATGGAGTCCCGGGCATGCCCCACCCCCGCGCTTGAGAGTAGTCAGCACAATGCTCATTCATGACAAGACTGGTGTTTGACCACCTCACCAACTGGATCACGGCGGCTGCCAGCGAGCATTCGCACGATCTGGCCACCCATGTCGAGGAACGCACCGGCGCCAGCCACCGCGCCGCGATGGCCGCGCTGAAGCGTCTGGTGGAGGCCGGCTGGCTGGCGCGCTCGGGCAGCAGCCGTCGCCCCGTTTTTGCGCCCGGTGCGCTGCGCCAGGTGGCGCGCAGCTACACCCTGCACGGCCTGCAGGAAGACCTGCCATGGCAGCGTGACTTCGCGCCTCACTTCGCACTGCCCAGGCATGTCGAGCGCATGGTTCAGCACGGTTTCACCGAACTGGTCAACAACGCGGCGGACCACTCCGGCGGCAGCAGCGTCACCGTGTCGCTGCGCCAGACGCCCACGCACGTGCAGTTGCTGGTCAGCGACGACGGCTGCGGCGTCTTCGACAAGATCTGCACCGCCTTCCAGCTCGAAGACACGCGGCACGCGATGCTGGAGCTGAGCAAGGGCCGCCTCACCAGCGCACCCGACGCCCACACCGGCCGCGGCTTGTTCTTCAGCAGCCAGTTGGCCGACGTCTTCGACATCCACGCCAACAACACCGCCTACCAGAAGCGCGCCTGGGAAAGCAGCGGCTGGAAGAAGGGCCGCGCGCTGCCGCGCCAGGGCAGCAGCATCTACATGGCCATCGCGCTGAACACGACGCGCACGCTGGACGGCGTCATGGAAGCCTGGAGCATCCAGGGCGACGGCATCGAGTTCGATCAGACCCGCGTGCAGCTGCGCCTGCTGACGACGGAAGGCCAGGCGCTGGATTCCCGCGCCGCTGCCCGCCGCGTCGGCTCGCGGCTGGCGGCCTTCAAGCGCGCCGAGATCGACTTCGACGGCGTGACCGACGTGGGCCACGGCTTCACGGACGAGTTGTTCCGGGTGTTCGCCAAGGCGAATCCGCAGATCGACCTGGTGGCCATCAACACCAGCCCGCGCATCGCGGCGCTCGTGAAGAGCGCCCGCGCCGGCTAGGGTTTGCGCAGGGCGGGCACCGGCGGCACGGGGATGCGCGGTCCCTTGTAGCCCTGCACGCTGCCGAAGCGGCCACCGTCTTCGCGTGTCCAGTCTTCTGCCCAGGCCTGCATCTCCGCCGGCTCGCGGCCAACGAAGTTCCACCAGAGCAGCGGCGGCTGGGCCCAGGGTTCGCCGCCGAGCAGCAGCAGGCGTGTCGACGCCGCACAGCGCAGCTCGACGGACGCGCAGCCCGCGCCGACATAGAGCAGCGTGCCGGGCGTGACCGTCTCGACCGCGTCGTGGCCGGCCGGGCTGACCTCGACTTCGCCTTCCAGCAGCATCACGCCATGTTCGAAGCCCGCGTCCAGGGCCAGCGTCGCGCAGGCCGGGCCGGCGGCGGCGAGGTCGACGCCCAGAAGCGGCGTGAAGCTGGGCACCGGCGAACGCTGGCCAGCGAATTCGCCAATCAGCACAGTCGCGTCCCAGCCCTCGTCCAACGCGGCACGCGGCAGATCGGCGAAATGCTGGAAGCTCGGCGCCCGCTCCCGCTCGGCGTCAGGCAGCGCGATCCACAACTGCGCCAGGTGGATGCGGTCACTCAGCGACTCCTCGCTGTGCGAGATGCCGTGGCCGGCCGTCATCAGGTTGACCTGGCCGGCGCGCAGCACCTGCTCTGAGCCCAGGCTGTCGCGGTGCAGGATCTCGCCTTCGATCATCCAGCTGAAGGTCGCCAGTCCCGTGTGTGGATGCGGGCCGACATTCATGCGCTTCTCGGGTGGCAGCGTGGCCGGGCCGGCGTGGTCGGCAAAGCACCAGGCGCCGATGACACGGCGGGCCTTGTTCGGCAGCGCGCGCTGGATGGGCAGGCCACCGACGTCGCCGACATGGCTGGTGATGCGCTCGACGAGGCAGCTCATGCCGCCCTCTTCTGCACGAAGGCCACGAAGCCCTGCACGAACTGCCGCAACTGCTCGCGCACCTTGTCGTCGACGAGCTTGCCATCGGCGTCGAACACCGTGCCGGCCCGGGACACCATCAGCCGACCGCCCATCCAGAAGTCGTTGCCGAAGGCACGCAGCACCGACAGCAGCGCGTCCTGCGACTGCACGGTGCCAAAGCCGCCCGGCGTGGCACCGATCAGGCCGGTGGGCTTGCCGCCGAACAGCTTGGCGCCCTCGCCGCTGGGGCGGGACAGCCAGTCCAGCCCGTTCTTCAGTACGCCGGGGATGGCGTTGTTGTATTCGGGCGTGCTGATCAGCAGCGCGTCGGCGGCGCGGATCTCTTCGCGCAGCGTCGTGACCGCCTCCGGGATGCCTTGCGCCTCGACATCGCCGTCATACAGCGGGATGCCATGCAGCGTGCGCAGCTCGATGGTGACGCCCTCCGGCGCCAACTCGATGGCAGCGCGCAGCAGGGCGGTGTTGTAGGAGGCGCGGCGCAGCGCACCGCTGAGGGCAATGATCTTCATGGCGAGGGCTTTCGGGGGGCGATGCGGCCATGATGCCAGCGCGTCAGCAGCCAGGCCTTGCCGACACGTTCTCAGGACTAGGATCTCCGGCCCGCCTTGATCTGCACCAGGAATTTCACCATGCACCGGTTCACCCTGCCCGACATGAGCTGCGGCCATTGCGTCGCGGCCATCACCGAGGCCTTGCAGGCGGCCGACGCCCAGGCCCGCGTCGGCGTCGACCTCCAGACGAAGACCGCCCAGGTCGACAGCGCCCTGCCCCGTGACGCGCTCGCCACCGCGCTCACCGAAGCCGGTTATCCACCCGCTTCAGCCCCCACCCCCATTTGAGGGGGTGACCCCGAAGCCTGGGACACACAAGGCCTGCGTCGGCACCTAGCATCGCCGCACACGACCCCGGAGCCGCCATGCACGCCCTCAAGACCCTCTGCCTGGCCGCCACGCTGGCCGCCCTGTCCGTGCCCGCCTGGGCCGCCCTGACCTATGCCGGCAGCGGCTCCTACAACCTGGGCAGTTCCGCCGGCCCCGGGGGCACCGCAGCCGGCACGTCGAATTGCGGCAGCCTGCAGCCCTTCAGCGGCACTGACGCGCTGGAGTTCAACGGCAGCGGCATCAACAACATCGGCATCCACGCCTACTCGTGCTTCGACTCAGGCTTCATCAGTTTCGGCAGCCGCTCATCCGGTGAGAACACCTACTACGCCCAGGGCGTCGCGTCGGTCTCGGGCTTGCTGTCCATCGCCGATCCCGGCGACACCTTTTCCTTCTTCATCAACCCTGGTGAAGTTGGCGCCTTCGGTAGCACGGCCTTCAGCAGCGGCGAGTTTCAGAAGGCCAGCCTGACGATCCAGCTCGTCATCACGGACGCGGCTGGCACCAGCGTTACCTACCTTGACGAGGCCTGGAGCGCCGAGGTCGGCGAAAACGGCTCAATCACAAAGAGCCACGAATCCAACGGCACGCGGTCAGTGTCCAGCAACTTCAATACCGGCTCCGGCTACTACAGCTATGGCATCGCGGGCGGCGGCTACGACATCGACCTCGGTCCAGGCGACTACAACATCTCCTATGTGATGACGTCCATCGCCTCGGGCAACGTCCTCACGACCGGGATCTGCACGGCCTATCTGCAGGGCAACAAGAACCAGGAAGGCGTTGCAGCCCGCGTTGCGGAAGGGCCGGAAGGCCCACCCACCGGCGAGGCTTTCACGTCCTACTGCGGTGCCGGCGCGCGCTCGGGTGACCCCTTCCCTGGCGGCGGCGAACCCATCGCCCGCGCCCAGGCCGTGGAGCTGCCCGAACCCATGACCGTCGGCCTGACGCTGACGGCCCTGCTGGCTGCAGCCGGCGTGCGTCGCCGCAACAAGCGCTGAAGCAAGACCCCAATGACAAGGCGGGCCCGAGGGCCCGCCTTTTTCATGCACGAAAACTTCAGGCGAAGCGGAAGGGCAGCTCGCGCTGGCGTTGGCCGGTCAGCCGCGCCACGGCGTTGGCGAATGCCGGGGCCAGCGCCGGCAGGCCCGGTTCGCCCATACCCTTGGGCGGGTCGTTGCTGGGCACGACGCTGACCGTCATCACCTTGGGTGCGTCCGTGATGCGCGGCATGGCCATGTCGTAGAAGTTGTTCTGCTCGACCACGCCGTCCTTGAACGTGACGCGGTGGGTCGGCATCGTCGTGGCCAGGGCCATGATGGCCGCGCCCTGCACCTGCGTCTCCACGGAGCGCGGGTTCACGCAGAGGTTGCAGTGCACGCCGGCATGCACCTCGTCCAACACGGCCTGGCGGTCCTTGCCTTTGCCCTTCAGGTGGGCGACGACGACATAAGCGACGACCGACTCGAAGCTCTCGTGCACCGCCACGCCCCAGGCCTGGCCGGCTTTCAGCTTGCGCTTGCCGTAGCCGCTCTTGTCCACCGCCGCTTGCAAGGCCAGGCGGTGGCGCTCGGCCTTGGCGTTGCCCGCCATCAGCTTGAGCCGGTACGCCACCGGGTCCTGCTTCGTTGCAAAGGCGATCTCGTCGACCAGCGTCTCCATCACATAGGCCGTGTGCGTGGAGCCCACCGAGCGCCACCACAGCACCGGCACGTTGACGTCCGGGTGGTGCACGCTGAGGTTCATCGGGATCTCGTAGGGGTCGCGCATGCCCTCGGTCGTCGTGCCATCCACGCCCTTCTGGTAGCCAAAGCCTTCCAGCGGCGTGCCCTTGAGGATGCTCTGGCTGACGATGCGGTGCTGCCAGCCCAGGACCTTGCCGGTCGCGTCGAAGCCGATCTCGGCGCGGTGCACGGTCATGGGTCGGTAGTAGCCGGCCTTGACGTCGTCCTCACGGCTCCAGATCACCTTGACCGGCATGGGCTTGCCGGCCTGGGCCAGCGCCAACGCCACGGCCGCTGCCTCGCGCGGCCATTCGCTCGCGGGCGTGGCGCGCCGGCCGAAGCCGCCGCCGGCCATCTGCACGTTGATCTGCACCTGCTCGGGTTTCAGGCCCACCGTCTTGGCGATGCTCATCGCGTCGAGGCCGGGCATCTGCGACGCGAAATAGACGTCGCAGCGGTCGGCCTTCAGGTCCACCGTGCAGGCCAGCGGCTCCATCTGCGCGTGGTTGAGGTAGGGGAAGACGAAGTCGGCGGTGATCTTCTTGGGCGCCTTGGCCCAGCCGCTCACGTCGGCCTGGAACTCAGGCTTGGGCGCGGGCGTGCCGGCCGTCTTGGCGAGCGCCAGGTATTGCTTGGTCAACGCCGCCGTGTCGGGCTTGGCCAGGCCGCCCAGATCCCAGTCGACCTTGAGCGCATCGCGGCCCTTCTTGGCGGCCCAGTAGCCGCTGGCCACCACGGCCACGCCCTGGCCGCCACGGTCCAGCGTCACCGGCAGCACGGCCTTGACACCCTTGACCTTGAGCGCCTCGCTGGCATCGAGCTTGGCCACCTTGCCGTTGAAGACCGGCGGCCGCTGGATGACGGCCACGGCCATGCCCGGCAGTTGCACGTCCATGCCGTAGGCCTGGGCGCCGGTGCTCTTGGCCTGGCTGACGACCAGGCCGGTGGGCTTGCCGATGAGCTTGAAGTTCTTCGGGTCCTTCAGCGTGATGGCCTCGGGCACGGCCTGCTTCATCGCCGCGTCGAAGAACTCGCCGTAGCCGGCGCTCTTGCCACCGCCCGAGATCACACCGTTCTCGGCTTTCAGTGACGACGCCGGCACACCCCAGCTCTCGGCCGCCGCGCCCACCAGCATGGCCTTGGTGCGGGCGCCCAGCTCGCGGTACTGCTGGTAGCTGTTCTTCACCGAGTTGGAGCCGCCGGTCAGGTGCATGCCGAACAGCGGGTCGACGTAGGCGCCCTTCTGGTCGCCGAAGCCGGTGCGGACCTTGCTCCAGTCCGCGTCCAGCTCCTCGGCGCAGATCATGGCCAGGCCAGTCTCGATACCCTGGCCCATGTCCATGCGGTTGCACAGGATGGTGGTGGTGCCGTCCTGGGCGATGGTGACGAAGGCGAGCGGCTGCTCGGTCGGCTTGGCGCCGGGCTTGGGCGCCTGCGCGCCGCTCATGCCGGGCAACAAGGCCAGGCCGACGGCGCCGCCGACGGTGGTGGTGACAAAGCTGCGGCGGGACAGTCCGCCGGTCAGGGCTTGATCAATGCGACGTGGATTCAGCATGTGAGCCCCTTCAAGCAAGCTTGCCCGCAGCCGCATGGATGGCGGCGCGAATGCGGGTGTAGGTGCCACAGCGGCAGATGTTGCCGGCCATGGCTTCGTCGATCTGGGCGTCGCTGGGCTTCTTGTTGTTCTTCAGCAGGGCCACGGCGCTCATCACCTGGCCGCTCTGACAGTAGCCGCACTGGGCCACGTCATGCTCGACCCAGGTGGCCTGCACCGCCTGGCCGACCTTGTCGTTGGCGATGCCCTCGATGGTCGTCACCGGGCCTTGTACCGAGGAAACCGGCGTCATGCAGGCGCGCACTGGGCTGCCTCCCACATGCATGGTGCAGGCGCCGCATTGCGCCGCACCGCAGCCGAATTTGCTGCCGGTGAGCTGCAGCTCCTCTCGCACGGCCCAAAGCAAGGGCATGTCGGGGTCGGCGTCGAGCGAGACGGCGCGACCGTTCACGGTCAGATTGATCATCGGGGGGCCTTTGGGTGTGGGACGCGGCGACTCTAGCCACAAGCAGCGTCCCAGTACATCAGTCAGGTATACCGCTTGCTGTGGCCGGCTGAATGGCCTTTGCCAGCGCGTCCATGGCGACCGGCTTGACAAGATGACCGTCAAAACCCGCCTGGGCCGAACGCAGCAAGTCCTCCGGCCGGCCGTAGCCGGTCAGCGCGACGAGGCGCATCGACGCGGCCGACGGGTCGGCGCGCAGGCGTCGGACCACCTCGTAGCCATCCATGTGCGGCAGGCCGATGTCCAGCAGCACGACGTCGGGCCGCCAGGCGACGGCCATCGTCAGCGCGTCGTCGGCGCTGAAACCGGTCTGCACCTCATGGCCGTCGGCGCGCAGCATCAGGGCCAGGGACTCGGCGGCGTCCTCGTTGTCATCGATGAGCAGCACCCGGCGCGGCGGCGGGTCGGCCGTGGGCACCACCGCACCGGCGGGTGCCGCCAGCGTCGTCAGCGGCAGGCGGATCTCGAAGGTGGCGCCTGCGCCAGCCCCCGGGCTGCTGGCCTTGACCTGGCCGCCGTGCATGTCCACCAGGCGTCGCACGACGGACAGGCCGATGCCCAGCCCCCCCTGGGCCCGATCCAGCGTGCGGGCACTCTGCACGAAGAGGTCGAAGACGATGGGCAGCACGTCGGGCGCGATGCCGGCGCCGCTGTCCTGCACGCGAATGACGGCCTCGTCGGCGTCGCGCAGCAGCGCCAGGTGGACGTCGCCACCCGGATCGGTGTACTTGGCGGCGTTTGACAGCAGGTTGACGACGCACTGCTCAAGCCGGGCGGCGTCTCCCAGCACCGCCAGCGCGGCCAGCGGCGCCGGCGCCGGTGCCTGGACCGTCAGCCGGTGCCGACGCTCCTGCATGGCCGGCCCGGCAGCCTCGACCGCCGAGGCGATGACGGCGGCCAGGTCCACCGGCAGGCATTCCAGCTCGATGCGGCCATGGGTGATGCGCGACACGTCGAGCAGGTCGTCCACCATGCGCGTCATCTGCTGCACCTGGCGGTTGATGATCTCGACCGCGCGGCGCGCCGGCGCCTCGCTGGGCAGGGTGCGCAGCATCAGCTCGGCCGAGTTGCGGATGGGCGCCAGCGGGTTGCGCAGCTCGTGGGCCAGCATGGCGAGGAACTCGTCCTTGCGGCGGTCGGACTCGCGCAGCGCATGCTCCATCTGCTTGCGGTCGGTGACGTCGAAGGTCAGCCCGCTGATGCCGGCCACCGCGCCCGGGCCGGCGCGCACCGGCACCGCCCTGACCTCCAGCCAGCGCTCCTCGCCGTTGTCCGGCCGCAGGATGCGGATCTCTTCGGTGAAGGCGAGGCCTTCGCGCAAGGCCACGTCGATCTGGCCGCGAAACCGCGGCAGATCGTCGGCATGCACGAGGTCGAAAGCCGTCTCAAGGCTGGCGGGCGCGGCGCCCAACACGTCGGCGGCGTTGTCCGAGAGGGTCAGCCGAAGGGTGCCGGCATCGATGTCCCAGGTGAACATCTGCGCATTGGCCAGGAACAGCCGCAGTTGCTCCTCGCCGGCGCGGCGCTGGCGGTCCAGCTCGATGAGGGCCGACACGCGCGCCAGCAGCTCGCGCGCCGTGAAGGGCTTGACGAGGTAGTCGTCCGCCCCGGCGCCCAGGCCCTCGATCTGCGCCTCCTCGCCGGCGCGGGCCGACAGCAGCACGACGGGCAGCGTGCGCGTGCGCTCGTCGGCGCGCAGCGCGGCCAGCAGCTCGAAGCCGTCCAGCCTGGGCATCATCACGTCGGACAGCAGCAGCGCCGGCCGCTCGCGCTTCACGGCGGCCAGCGCCTGCTCGCCGTCGGCCGTCTCCTCGACTCGGAAATAGGGCGCCAGCAGGCTACGCAGGTACTGGCGCATGTCGGCGTTGTCGTCGGCAATGACGATGCGCGCGCCCAGCGTGGTGCGGTAGCGCTGGCCGATCTGGGCCAGTGGGTTGCCCGGCCCGCCCGTGCCCACCACCTCGGCAGCATCCTCGCCCGGCAGCCAGCGCAGCGCCTCCTGCACATAGCTGGGCGCCAGGCTGGCGTTCGGCACCTCGGCGCGGTCGCGGCTGACCTGATCGGCCGGCAGGTGGGCGTGGCCGAAGGGCAGCCGCAGCGTGAAACGTGTGCCTTGGCCGAGCTGGCTGTCCACGGCGATGTCGCCATGGTGCAGGCGCATCAGTTCCTGCACCAATGCCAGGCCGATACCGCTGCCCTCGTGCGTGCGCGCCGGCCCGCCCTCGATGCGATGGAAGCGCTCGAACAGCCGCGGCACCTCGTGCTCGGCCACGCCGACGCCGGTGTCCTCGATGGCCACGACGGCCATGCCCTTCTCGGCCGTCACCTGCACGCTGACGCCGCCCTGAAGCGTGTACTTCAGCGCGTTGGACAGCAGGTTCAACACGATGCGCTCCCAGTGGTCGCGGTCGACATAGACCGGCATGGGCAACGTCGGGCAGGCGACGCGGAACACCAGGCCAGCCTTCTCCATCGCCGAGCGGAAGGTGCTGGCCAGCTCGCCGGTCAACGCGGCCAGGTCGGTGGGCCGGAAGGTGGACGTGACACGGCCGGCCTCGATGCGCGAGAACTCCAGCAGCGCGTTGACGAGCTTGGACAGCCGGCGCGCGTTGCGCTCCACCATCGTCAGGCGCTCCTGCTGCGCGTGCGACAGGCCGCCCTGGCTCAGCGCGTCGTGCAACGGCCCCAGCATCAGCGTCAGCGGGGTGCGGAACTCGTGGCTGATGTTGGAGAAGAACTGCGTCTTGGCGCGGTCCAGCCGCGCCAGCTCCTCGGCCTTGTGGCGCTGCAGCTCGTAGGCCTGGGCGTGGCCGATGGCGGCGGAGAGCTGCTGCGCCACCAGCAGCAGGAAGTCGGTGTAGCCACCTCCGGGCAGGCGATGCGGGCTCAGGCCGACGACGAGCACGCCCTCCTGGCCGGTATCGCCAGAGGGCCGGATGGGCAGCAACATGGCCTGGCGCGGCGCCTCCTGCCAGTCCCCACAGGGCCAGGCAATGTCGGCCGGCAGGGTCTGCACCACCTGCGGCCGCTGGGCCGCCAGCACCTCGTCCGCCCACCACGGCGCGCTGCCGAAATCCAGCGCCTGCGCCGCCTCCAGCCAGGGCCCCGGCGCACCGGCGGCGGCGGCCAGCGTGAAGGCCGACTCGCCATGGGAGCGCAGCAGCACCAGCGCGAAGGGCAGGTCGCGGCGGTTGGTCTGCAACGCCTGGGCACAGCGCTGCACCGCCTCGTCGACCGTGCGCGCATCGGCAGCGCGCATGGCCAGTTCGCGCAGCAGCGCGAGCTGGCGTTCGCCGATGACGCGCTGCGTCTCGTCGGAGTTGGCGCAGATGATGCCCGCCGGCAGGCCGTCGTCGCCGGGGATGGGGCTGTACGAGAAGGTGTAGTAGGTCTCCTCGGGGTAGCCGTTGCGCTCCATGATGAGGAGCTGACTCTCGGCAAAGATGCCATCGCCGTTCATCGCGGTTTCGAGCAGGCCGCGGATGTCGCCCCAGATCTCGCGCCAGACGGTGGCCGTCGGCAGGCCCAGCGCCCACGGGTGCTTGCCGCCAATGATGGCCTTGTAGGGGTCGTTGTAGAGATAGGTCAGCTCGGGGCCCCAGCCGATCCAGATCGGCTGGCGCGAGGTGAGCATGATGCGCACGACGGTCTTGAGGCTGCGCGGCCAGTGGGCCGGGGGGCCAAGCGGCGTGGCGGTCCAGTCATGATCGCGCATGAGCTGGCCCAGCTCGCCGCCGCCCGCCATGAAGGCAGTGTCAGGATCTCGCGGCGCGATCACGGGTTCACTCATGGGGCGGGAGGGGCAGTGGGGCAATGCACGATACCGCGTGCAAGCGGCTTCGGCTGTAGGCGGCGGCCGCTGAACTGCGGGCCGAGCGCCGGGCCGCTCCCAAGCCGGCCCGCCCATGGCGATGTGCTCGCGGGTCGATGCCGCGAGCATCGCCGCCCCCTCGGGGGGCCGACTGGGCTCGCCCGCGTCCAGCGCGGCGAGACCGGGCGAGGGGCCTCATCCCCTCGCGTACTTCGCCAACGCCTGCAGCAGCGCGGCCAGGCTGAGCGGCTTGGTGAGGTGGGCGTCGCAGCCGGCGGCGAGCGACTGCTGCACGTCGGAGTCGAAGGCATTGGCCGTCAGCGCGACGATGGGCGTGCGCGGCAGCCCCTCGGCGGCCTCGATGGCCCGCCATTGGCGCGTGGCCGACAGGCCGTCGACGACGGGCATCAGCATGTCCATCAGCACCAGGTCGAATTGCCCTTCGCGCAGCGCGGCCACGGCCTGCTCGCCGTCGCGCGCACGGGTGATGCGATGGCCCAGCGGCGCCAGCATGCCCTCGATGACGAGCACGTTGACGTCGTTGTCCTCCGCCAGCAGCAGGGCCAGCGAGCGGCTGGGCGCGACGCGCTCGACGCGCGGGTCGCTGCCCACGTCGGCATGTGGTGGCACGGTGTCGGGCAGGTTCAGGCTGACCTCGAAGCGGCTGCCCTCGCCGGGGCGGCTTTTCACGCTGACGTCGCCGCCCATCAGGCGCGCCAGGCTGCGCGTGATGGACAGGCCCAGGCCGGTGCCGCCGAACTCGCGCGCGATGGACGCGTCCGCCTGCGCGAAGGGCTGGAAGATGCGCTCCAGCCGCTCCGGCGCGATGCCGATGCCGGTGTCCTGCACGGCGATGACGACCAGCCCGTCCGCACCACGCGACAGCTCCACCGTCACGCCGCCCACCTTGGTGAACTTGATCGCATTGCCGACGAGGTTGGTGACGATCTGCGCCACGCGCTGCTGGTCGCCCCGCACCCAGCCGGTGGCTTCGGTGCGCGCGAACACGCGCAGCCACAGGCTCTGGCTCTGCGCCCGCTCGCGCAGCAGTTCGAGCTGCAGGTCGACGAGGTCGACGAGGTTGAAGGGGTGGGTGGCCAGCTCCAGCCGGCCGCTCTCGATGCGGGCGTTGTCGAGCAGGTCGTTGATGAGGGCGAAGACCTGGCGGCCGGCGTGGCCCAGCACCTCCACGTAATGCGCCTGGTCGGGCTTGAGCGGCGAACGGGCCAGGATGTCGGAGAAGCCCAGCACGGCGTTCATCGGCGTGCGCATCTCGTGGCTGACCTGGGCCAGCAGCTCGGTCTTGGCGCGGCTGCGCGCCTCGGCCAGCTCGCGCTCGCGCGTCAGCTCGCGTTCGCGTGCCTGGGTCTGGCGTTCGTGCTCGATGGCGGCGAACAGCAGGGCCAGGCCCAGCAGGTAGAGGGCCGGCGCGGGCGTGGGCAGCAGGCCGTTCAGCACGCCCGCCCAGGCGGCGGCGGCGATGGCCAGCATGGCCAGCCCGGCCGCCCAGGCCTGGTGGCGCAGCAGCAGCGGCAGCGCGCCGAGGGCCAGCAGCACGGCGTTGAGCGCCCAGACGGCGGCGCCACGCTCGTGCAGCAGCGGCGCCGGCTCGGCACCCAGGGCCTCGAAGACGGCCGCGTTGTGCGCCGCGCCGAACAGCCGGCCTTCCGGCAGCATGACCTCGTCCGCGAAGAACGCGCTGCTACCGACGAAGACGCTGCGACCGGCGAGCTGCCGCGCGAGGTCCGCGTCGTCCACCTCGCCGAGGGCCGCACGCATCAGACGCTGCCAGCTCACGCGCGGCAGCTCGCCGCCCTCCTTCATCGACATCACGGGCAGGCGCAGGCGCAGGCGGGCCTGCTCGTCGACCGGCCAGCGGCGTGCGCCGGCGATCAGCTCGCCGCCCTCGATGCGCCAGCCGGTCGCACCATCGGCCCGCAGCCGCGCGGCCAGGGCTAGGCTGGGCAGCGCGCGGCCCTGCACTTGGTGCAGCAGCGGCAGCCGGCGCAGCAGGCCGTCGTCGTCCAGCGCCGCCGAGATCAGCCCCAGGCTGCCGCGCGCCGTCAATGCGTCCAGCAGCGTGTCGGGCGGCGCCGTCAGCGCGGCCCAGGGCTTGCCGGCCGGTGCGCCGCCGACGCGCTGCAGCGCGGCCTCTTCGGCCGGGCTGGGGGTTGCCAGCTCGACGGCCACGCGCTGGCCCGGCAGCAGGCCGGCCGCGGCCAGCACCACTGGCGGCTCGGCAGCGAGGGCCTTGGCCAGTTGGGCATCGCCCTCGCGTGGGCCGGCGAAGACGATGTCAATGACGACGAGGCGGGCGCCGGCCTGGCGCAGGTAGTCCAGCATCAGCGCATAGACCTCGCGCGAGTACGGCCACTCGCCCAGCGGCTGGCGCAGCGCGCGCAGCGAGGCGTCGTCGATGTCGACGACGACACTGCCGGTCTCGCCCGGCGCGGGCGCGGCAGCGCGCACCAGCAGGTCGCCGATGGCGCGGTCCACGCGCGGCTGGGCGCCGACGAGGCTCAGCAATGCCCAAAGCGCCAAAGCGCCGGGTAAGGCCAGCCAGGTCCAGCGTTTCAAAGCAGCGGGATCAACGCGAGCGGCAGCAGCCAAAGCCAGCGCGGGTAGGGCACCTCGATCATCTGCGTCTGGCTCCAGGGGCCCGCGACGCCGGCCGCGTTGTAAGCCCGGGCGCGCAGGAAATACTTGCCCCAGGACGGTTTGACCATCGTCACCTCGGGCTTGTCGGTGGTCAGGCGCTGAAGGTCGGGGCCGTCGAAGGTCTCCAGCTTGGCCCACTCCAGCTCGTAGCGCACGACGCCCTTGTCGGCACGCCAGCGCAGCTTGAGCTGGTCGCCGCTGAGGTCGGGCTCGGCCGGCGGCGGCGCGGGCGGTGGGGGCTGGATCTCGAAGGTCTGCGCATCGCTGAACGGCCCGGCGCGGCCGCCGGCTTCGACCGAGGCGATGCGCCAGTGGTAGGCACCGTCAGGCAGCTTGGCCTCGAAATTGGCAGCGTCAATGGGCGGCGGCTGCAACGCCAGGTCCTTGAACTCGGCATCGCGCGCGACCTGGAGCCGCACGTCGGGCGCGGCGGTGTTGCGCGTCCAGGCCAGCGCCATCGCGCCGTTGTAGCTGACGGCGCCGGCCGCAGGTGACTGGATGAAGGGCGGCTCGGGGCGGGCCTTCAGGTTGATGTCGGCATCGGCGGCGGCGCCCTCCTGGCCGCGCGCGTCGATGGCGCGCAGGCGCAGCGTGTAGTCGCCGTCGGCCAGCTCGCGTGCCTCGGCCCAGGCGACCACGGGCTCGGTCACGCGGGCGTCGAGCATCAGGCGGTCGAAGTCGCCCTTCGGAAAGAGCTGGGCGCGCCAGGCCACGGCACCGGTGGGCGAGGCCGCCCAGGTCAGGCGCAACGGCAGGCGCTCGGCGGTGCGCGGCAGGCTGCCGAGGTCGGGCGCCGGCAGCAGCGCGGCGACGGAACGCGCCGCGCCGTCGGCCAGCAAGCCCTGGCCGGTCGCCACGTCGGGGCCCAGGCCGCCGGCATGCACGGCGCCGGAGAGCACCTGCATGCGGCTCTGGCCGCCGGCCGTCTGAACGCGGAACTCGGTGCCGCGCACGCCCAGGTTGACATGTGGCGTGCGCAGTTCGTACAGCGGCACGCGCTGGGCATTGGGCGCCACGCGGCTGTCTGCGCCGCCCTTGGCCAGGCCCAGGCGCACGGCGGGGATGGCACCGCGGCCGAGCACGAGAAGCTGCTCCAGCGTGACCTCGCTCTCAGGCGGGATCAGCAGCCGCGAGCCATCGGCAAAGCGCAAGGACGCGCTGGCCTGGGCGCCGGTGCGGACGCGGTCGCCGCTCTGCAGCGTGGCCCCCGCCGCCAGTGGCTCGGTGCCCGCACCGCGCAGGCGCTGCACGTCGCCGCGCACGAACACGGCCTCGGCCACGCTGGCCTCGCGCCGCAGCCAGGCCACGGGCATGCGCAGCGTGGCACCGGGCATCAGCCGCAGCGGGTCGGGCACGCGGTTGAGTTTCTGCAGGTCGCGCCAGGTCTTGGGCGGCGCGAGCCAGGCGTCGGTCAGCGTGATCAGCGTGTCACGCGGCTGGATGACATAACGCCAATCGGCATCGGCGGCCTGCGTCTGCGCGCTGGTCGCACCACTCAGCGCCAGCAGGCCCACGGCCAGCCAGACTCTCAAGGTATTCATATGACCTCCCACTCCCCTGCAGGAAGGTGGATGGTAGCCATGGTCCAGAATGCCGCTGGCGTTTTGAGGAGGGCCGATGGTCGCGTTCCCGAACTTTGTCACGTGGCTGCGCCGGCACCGCTGGGCCTGCTTCTGCCTGATGACGGTGAGCTTCATGGCCTTCGGCCTGCTGACGCTGGACCTCGTGCGGCTGGTGAGCGTCAACGCCGCCTTCCTCTCGGACAATGGCTGGCAAGGCCTGCAGGACGGCGGCCTCCGGCAGTTGCTGGAGCTGCTGATCTCGTGCGTTGGCGCGATGGCGGCCTGGCTGCTGTTCAAGCTCTGCGAGACCGTGCTGGTCCAATCGCTGACCAAATAGAGGAGGCAGGCGCCACAAGCGCTGCGCCCCAAAACCACAAGACCCGAGGAGACCCCATGCCGGTTCTGAACACCCAGCTCAACCCCCGCTCGGCCGATTTCAAGGCCAATGCCGACGCCATGCGCGGCCTGATCGACGACCTGAACGCCAAGCTTGCGCAGATCGCCCAAGGCGGCGGCGACGCGGCCCGCGCCAAGCACACCGCCCGCGGCAAGTTATTGCCGCGCGACCGCGTCGAGATGCTGCTGGACCCGGGCACGCCCTTCCTGGAGCTGGCGCCGCTGGCCGGCCTGAACCTCTACGACAACGCGGCACCGGGTGGCGGCGTGGTGGCCGGCATCGGCCGCGTGTCGGGCGTGGAGTGCGTCATCGTCTGCAACGACGCGACGGTCAAGGGCGGCACCTACTACCCCATCACCGTGAAGAAGCATCTGCGCGCGCAAGAGATCGCCCAGCAGAACCGCCTGCCCTGCATCTACCTGGTCGACAGCGGTGGCGCCAACCTGCCGAATCAAGACGAAGTGTTCCCCGACCGCGACCACTTCGGCCGCATCTTCTTCAACCAGGCCAATCTGTCGGCAGCGGGCATCCCGCAGATCGCCGTCGTCATGGGCTCGTGCACGGCCGGCGGCGCCTACGTGCCGGCGATGAGCGACGAGACCATCATCGTCAAGAACCAGGGCACCATCTTCCTGGGCGGCCCGCCGCTGGTGAAGGCTGCCACGGGCGAGGTCGTCACCGCCGAAGACCTGGGCGGCGGTGACGTGCACACGCGGCTGTCCGGCGTGGCCGACCACCTGGCCAACAACGACACGCATGCTCTGGCGATTGCGCGGCAGTCGGTGGCGCGATTGAACTGGTCCAAGACCAACCCCTTGGCGATGCAGGAACCCCGGGCCCCGCTGTCCGACCCCGCCGAGCTGCACGGCGTCATCCCGACCGACACGCGCAAGCCCTTCGACATCCGCGAGGTCATCGCCCGCATCGTCGACGGCAGCGAGTTCGACGAGTTCAAGGCCCGCTATGGCGCCACGCTGGTCTGTGGCTTTGCGCACATCGAAGGCATGCCGGTGGGCATCGTCGCCAACAACGGCATCCTGTTTGCCGAGAGCGCCAACAAGGGCGCCCACTTCATCGAGCTGTGCTGCCAGCGCAAGATTCCACTGGTCTTCCTGCAGAACATCACCGGCTTCATGGTCGGCCGCAAGTACGAGAACGACGGCATCGCCCGCGCCGGCGCCAAGATGGTGACCGCCGTGGCCTGCGCCGCCGTTCCGAAGTTCACCGTCATCATCGGCGGCAGCTTTGGCGCCGGGAACTACGGCATGTGCGGCCGCGCCTACTCGCCACGCTTCCTGTGGATGTGGCCCAACGCGCGCATCTCGGTGATGGGCGGCGAGCAGGCGGCCAGCGTGCTGTCCACCATCCGCCGCGACGCCATCGAGGCCAAGGGCGGCGCCTGGAGCGCCGACGAGGAGGAAGCTTTCAAGGCGCCGCTGCGCCAGCAGTACGAAGACCAGGGCCACCCCTACTACGCCTCGGCCCGGCTGTGGGACGACGGCGTCATCGACCCGGCCGACACGCGCCGCGTGCTGGCGCTGGGGCTGTCGGCGTCGTTGAATGCGCCCATCCCGGAGACGAAGTTCGGCGTGTTCCGGATGTAGCAATGAGCGCCTCGCCGGCGCCAGGTAGATTCAATGAGCAAAAGATATTTCGCGGCGATTCTCGGGTTGTGGCTTGCAACGGGCGCCGCGCTGGCGGCACAGCCCAAGGACTTCCCGGCAGAGGACCGCCTGCGCATTGCCGCTGAAAGTGCGGATCTCCAGGCGCGGCTGTTCGAGCTGAGCCGCCTAGCGGCACCTCTGTGCCCCAACCTGGTCCAGTGGGGCGGCGGCGGCAGCGCCCACCTCATCGCAACGCGCGAACCCAAGGACGAAGCAGACGCAAAGTTCCGCAGCCTGCTGATGGAGCGCTTCTCGGCCAAGCCCGCCGACCGCGTCTGGCTCACCGTGCCGACAGGCTCGCCGCTGTGGCAGGCCGGCGTGCGGCCCGGTGATCGCCTGGTGCCGGTCGAACCCGCAGCGGGTTCGGTGAGTCAGTCCGCCCCCCCAGCAGTCACTCTCAACCCGTTTGCCATCCAGGAGCAACTTGACGGCATTCGGGAGAAGCTGGAAAAGATCAGGCTCCTGACCAACGAGGCGCGCAAGCTGGCGCCCACCTACCAGCTGCAGTATCACCGTGGCGACGAGAGCAGGATCACCGAGGTGACCGCGCTGCCTTACTGCGGCATCTCCCTGGCGGTATGGAACAGCGAATCCAGCTACGCGGGCGCCAAGTACCAGAGTGCAGTCATCACGCTGCCCTTGCTGCGTAGCCTCGATCCGCGCGGCGCCCTGATGGCGGTGGCTCATGAAGTCGCCCAGATCCTGTCCGGCTTCACCGAGGAGAACCAGACGGTTGCCCGCACCTCGCTGTTCGGAGCCCTGCTCGGCAAGAGCGGTGGCAGCGCCACGAATCCCGAACTCGGCCGCAACAGCCCAGACGAGGACTCGCTGATCCAGATTGATCGCCTGACCGTGATGCTGCTTGATCCCTACGGCTTGACGCCCGCGGACTTCAAGCAGTTCCTGGAGGCGCGCGCGGCGGCATCCAGCTGGCGCCGCATCGCCTACACCGCCGCCCGACATGTTTCAGTGGCGCGCCTGGCGGCCTTGGCCCAGTTGCAGTCGGATCGCGCTGCGGGACAGGGCTGGCCCCAGCCGGCCTATGTGCCCAATGAAGTGTTTGAGCCCTTCCTGGCCAATCTGGCCGAAGCGAAGAAGCAGCAATGGCTGAGACCGCTTGACCAGGTCGTTCGCCAAGGCGAATGAATGCACTTTCCATGATTACCGTCCGACCGTTGACGCGAGAAGACACGCTGGACGAGCTGACTGCATTGCTGCATGCGGCCTACGCCAGTCTGGCCGCCCAGGGCTGGAACTTCACCGCCGTGGACCAGAGCATCGAAGTCACGCGCCAGCGGCTGCATGGCGCGCAAGCCTTCTTAGCCACCGCTGGCAGCCGCATCGTCGGCACGGTGGCTGTGCGCGGCCCCAAGCCCGCGGGCGAGGCCTACATCGCCGACCCGCCGCCAGCGCTGTACACGACGGCCGGCACGGCCATCCTGTCGCAGCTCGGCGTGCACCCCGACTGGCGCGGCCAGGGCGTCGCCGAACGCCTCATCGACGGCGCCGAGGCCTGGGCACAGTCCCAGGGCCATCATCAGATTGCCCTCGACACCGCCGAGCCCGCCGCAGCCCTGCGCGCACGCTATGCCCGTCGCGGCTACACCGAGGTCGGCGTCGTGCAATGGCAGGGCAAGACTTACCGTTCCGTGCTGATGTGCAAACCGCTCCACGCCCTGAATTCCACCCTCGCCACGCCATGAGCACCTGCCTGACCGTCACGATCGAGGGCCGCGTAGCCCGCGTCACGCTGAACCGCCCCGAGGTCCGCAACGCCTTCAACGAGGTGCTGATCAATGAGCTGACGCACGCGTTCACGACGCTGGGCCAGGACAACACGTTGCGCGCCGTCGTGCTGGCCGCCGAAGGCAAGGCCTTCTGCGCCGGCGCCGACCTGAACTGGATGAAGGCGATGGCGGGCTACTCGTGGGAGGAGAACCACGCCGACGCCACCAGGCTGGCCGACATGCTGTGGGCCATCTACAGCTGCCCGGTGCCGGTGATCGCGCGCGTGCAGGGCGACGTGTACGCCGGCGGCGTGGGCCTGGTCGCCTGCGCCGACGTGGTTGTCGCAGTGGACACGGCGGGCTTTTGCCTGAGCGAGGCCAAGCTGGGCCTGCTGCCGGCCACCATCGGGCCCTACGTTGTGAAGGCGCTCGGTGAGCAGGCCTCGCGGCGCTATTTCGTGACGGCGGAGCGCTTCTCGGCAGCGGAGGCGAAGGCGCTGGGCCTGGTGCACGAAGTCGTCGCGGCCGACGCGCTGGACGCCAAGGTCGACGAACTCGTCGCCGCCATCGCCGCCAACGGCCCCGCCGCCGTGCGCGCCTGCAAACGGCTCGTCAAGGACGTGGCCGGCCGCGAGATCACGCGGGACCTGCGCGACGACACGGCGCGGCGCATTGCCGACATCCGCGCCAGCGACGAGGGCCGCGAGGGCGTGCAGAGCTTCCTGAACAAGGGCAAGCCGTCGTGGCTGGCCTCGTCATGACCATCCTCAAGTACAGCTTCCCGCTGACGCCACCCGCGCCGCAGCCGCCGGACAGGCGCACCTACGACAACTCGGAGTTCCTGCTGGAGCTGGCCGCCAAGTGGCACCAGATCCCGACTGACGAAGACGGCGCGCTGAACTTCCAGTCGGACGACGACGGCGCCGCGATCATCATCTCGGCCGACTTCTTCGACATCCCGGACGATCGGGCGCAAGACATCGCCGAGCGCTGCATCAGCAGCCGCATCGCGGCCATCCAGGCGGCCAGCGCCAAGCCCGTGCAGGTGCTGCAACAAGCCATCAAGCCGCACACCGGTGGCGTCGGGCTGGAGATGTCCTTCGCGTCGGAGGTGGCGGGCGAGCATGTGCATCTCTACCTGGGCTATGTGACGTCGCGCAAGATCCTGAACTTCTCCATGGTCTGCCAACCCGGCAGGCAGGAAGCCGTGACGCTCTTCAATGCCACCGTGCCCGGGTTCCGGCCACGCCTGCCGTAACGCGCCGCCTGCATGCCCCAGCTCGACACGGTCCACCTGCTCGCCCTCGCCGCCGCCCTCGGCTGGGCCAGCGGCCTGCGCCTGTACCTGACCGTGCTGCTGGTCGGCATCGCCGGGCACTGGGGCTGGGTCACGCTGCCGCCGGGTCTGCAGATACTGGCGTCGCCTCTGGTGATGAGTTGCGCTGCGGCGCTGGCATTCATCGAGTTCCTGGCCGACAAGATCCCCCTCGTCGACAGCGCCTGGGATGCCCTGCACACGCTGATCCGCATCCCTGCCGGCGCGGCCCTGGTGGCCGGCCTGGTGAGCGGCTGGGCGGGTGACCACGGCAGCGCCTGGAGCGTGGTCGCCGCGCTGCTGGGCGGCGGTCTTGCCGCAACCGCCCACACCGCCAAGGCCAGCACGCGCGCGGCGGCCAACACCTCGCCCGAACCCTTTTCCAACATCGGCCTGTCGCTGATGGGCGACTTCGCCGTGCCGACGATGCTGTGGCTGGCCTGGGCGCATCCCTTTGTCTTCTTCCCGGTCCTGGCGACGACGCTTGCCGTCATGGCCACGCTGATCTGGTTCTGCTTCAAGTTCCTGCGCGCACTGGTCCGCCGCGTGCGCCGCCCCACTCCCGCATGACTTCTCTCCAAGACCGCAGCCGCGCCGCCGTCTGGCACCCCTGCACGCAGATGGCCCGCCTGGCCGACGTGCCGCCCCTGCCCATCGCTCGCGGCGATGGCCCCTGGCTGTTCGGCACCGAGGGCCGCCGCTACTTCGACGCCAACTCGTCCTGGTGGGTCAACCTCTTCGGCCACAGCGACAAGGCGCTGCACGACGCCATCAAGCACCAGCTCGACACGCTGCCCCACGTGATGCTGGCCGGCTGCACGCACGAGCCCGCCGTGCGGCTGGCGGAACGGCTGTCGGCCCGCACCGGCGGCGCGCTGGGCCACACCTTTTTCGGCAGCGATGGCGCCAGCGCCGTCGAGATTGCGCTGAAGCAGAGCTTCCACTCATGGAAGAACCGTGGGCGCGCGGAGAAGCGCGAGTTCGTGTGTCTCAAGAACAGCTATCACGGCGAGACGCTGGGCGCGCTCAGCGTGACCGACGTGCAGGTCTTCCGCGATGCCTACGACCCGCTGCTGATGCGCGCCCACATCGTCGCGTCGCCCGATGGCCGCCAGGGCAACGAGGCCGAGGCTTTGGATGCAATGCGCGCGCTGCTGGCCGAGCGGCACGCCTCAATCGCTGCCGTCATCGTCGAGCCGCTGATCCAGGGCGCGGCCGGCATGGTGATGTACGCGCCCAGCTACCTGAAGGGCCTGCGCGAGCTGACGCGCGAGTTCGGCGTGCATCTCATCGCCGACGAGATCGCCGTCGGCTGCGGGCGCACGGGCACCTTCTTCGCGTGGGAGCAAACCCAAGCCGAGTGGCCGGACTTCATCCTGCTGTCCAAGGGCATCACCGGCGGCACGCTGCCGCTGTCGCTGGTGCTGACGACGGATGACGTGTTCGCCGCCTTCTGGAGCGAGGACGTCACGCGCGGCTTCCTGCATTCGCATTCCTACACCGGCAACCCACTGGCCTGCGCGGCGGCCAATGCGGTGCTGGACCGCTTCGACGCCGGCCAGCTCGACGCCAACCGGACACAGGCCGAAGCATTGACCCGTGCCTTCGCACCCTTGGCCCCGCGCGTGACCCACCTGCGCCAACGCGGCATGATCCTGGCCTTCGACGTGCCCGACGCGCCACCGCGCTTTGCCGAACGCTTCCACCTCGCCGCGCGCGAACACGAGCTGCTGATCCGCCCTATTGGATCGACTGTCTACCTGATGCCCCCCTACCTGATTGACGACGCGACCGCGGCCTTCCTGGCCGGGGCCGTGACGCAAACGTTGAACGATGTCCTTGCTTGACCACCTGAGCGCCAAGCTCAACGCCCTCGCCGCCCAGAGCCTGACCCGCAGCCTGCGCCGGGCCGACAACGGCACCGCGCCGCGCCAGACCATCAATGGCCGCCCGCTGCTGATGTTCTGCTCCAACGACTACCTCGGCCTGGCCGCCGAGCCGCGAATAGCCGAGGCCATTGCCGAAGGCGCGCGGCTATGGGGCGGCGGCTCGGGCGCATCGCCGCTGGTCAGCGGCCACAGCGCCGCGCACCAGGCCGTCACCGACACGCTGGCGCGCTGGTACGCGCCGCACATCCCGCAGGCGCGTGCGATTGGCTTCTGCACCGGCTACATGGCCAACCTCGCCGTCGTCACGGCGCTGGGTGACGAGCACACCGAGATCTTCTCGGAGCAGCTCAACCACGCCTCGCTGATCGACGCCGCGCGCCTCGCCAAGGCACAGGTCACGCGCTATGGCCATGCCGACGTGGCCGGCCTGCGCGCGCTGCTGGCGGCCAGCACCGCCAAGGTCAAGCTCATCGTCACGGACGCTGTATTCAGCATGGACGGCGACCTGGCGCCGCTGCCCGGGTTGTTGAAGCTGGCGGAAGAGTTCGACGCCTGGCTCATCGTCGACGACGCCCACGGCTTTGGCGTGCTGGGAGAGCGCGGTCGCGGCTCGCTGGAGCACTTTGGCCTGCACAGCGAACGCCTCATCCTTGTGGGCACGCTGGGTAAGGCCGCAGGCCTGTCGGGCGCCTTCGTCGCGGCGCACGCCACCGTCGTCCAGTACCTGCTGCAGGCCGCCCGCAACTTCATCTTCTCGACCGCGTCGCCTCCCGCCATCGAGCATGCGCTGCTGACCAGCTTCGAGCTGATCGACGGCCCGCTGGGCGCCGCCCGCCGTGCCAACCTCGTCGCGCTCCAAGCGCAGTTGCGCGACGGCCTGATGGCGCTGATCGACCACCACCCGCGCCTGGGCTGGCAGCTGACCGACTCGGCCACGCCCATTCAGCCTTTGATCGTCGGTGGCAACGCCGAAGTCATGGCCCTGGCTGCCGCGCTGGAGAACGCCGGCCTGCGCGTGCCCGGCATCCGCCCGCCGACCGTCGCGGCCGGCACGGCGCGGCTGCGCATCACGCTGTGCGCGACACACACGGCCGCCGACGTCGACGCGCTGCTGACGTCGCTGGAACGCGCCGCCGCCGCGCAGGAACAGGCCGCGTGAAGGGCTTCTTCATCACCGGCACCGATACGGAAATCGGCAAGACCTTTGTCACCGCCGCGCTGACCCGTGCCTTTGCCGCTCGTGGCCTGCGCGTCGCGCCTATCAAGTCGCTGGCGGCAGGCCAGGAATTCGTCGACGGCCGCTGGGTCAACGAAGACGTGGCCACGCTGCTCGCCGCACAGAACCTGGGCCTGACCGACGCCGAAGTCGGCCCGCTGCAATTCCGCGAACCCTGCGCGCCCCACATCGCCGCCCGGCTCGAAGGCCGCGCAATCGACCGAAACGCGCTGCTCAACGCCATCCGCGCCACGGCGGCACGCGCCGACCTGGCTCTTGTCGAAGGCGTCGGCGGCTTCCGAGTACCGCTCACCGACAGTTGGGACACCGCCGACCTCGCTGTCGACCTGGGCCTGCCCGTCATCCTTGTCGTGGGCCTGCGCCTGGGCTGCATCAACCATGCGCTGCTCACCGCAGAGGCCATCCGCGCCCGTGGCCTGACGCTTGCCGCGTGGGTCGCCAACACCGTCGACCCGCACCAGCCGCATGTCGCCGACAATCTCGCCTCGCTCCAGGCCGGCCTGAAGGCGCCCTGCCTTGGCCACCTGCCTCGACTTTCCGACCCGCTGGCCGCGCCAGCCTGTCTAGACATCTCAGCATTGCTCACCGCATGAACCAGATCCAGACCCTCACCCCGACCGCCGACGCTGACCGCCGCCAGGCCAAGCCCTGGACCGTGAACGAGATCGCGGCGCTGTTCGAGCTGCCCTTCAACGACCTGCTGTTCCGCGCGCAGACCGTGCACCGCGAGCACTTCGATGCCAACGCGGTGCAGCTGTCCACGCTGCTGTCCATCAAGACCGGTGGCTGCGAAGAGGACTGCGCCTACTGCCCGCAGTCGGCCCACTTCGACACCGGCCTGAAGGCCGAGAAGCTGATCCCGCTGCAGGAGGTGATGGAAGCCGCCCGCGCGGCCAAGCAAAACGGTGCGACGCGTTTCTGCATGGGCGCCGCCTGGCGCAGTCCCAAGCCCCGCCACCTGGACGCCATTGGCGAAATGATTGCCGAGGTCAAGGCGCTGGGCCTGGAGACCTGCCTGACCGCCGGCATGCTGGAAGACGGCCAGGCCGAGCAGCTGAAAAGCGCCGGGCTGGACTACTACAACCACAACCTCGACACCGCGCCCGAGTTCTACGGCCAGATCATCACGACGCGCACCTACCAGGACCGCCTCGACACGTTGGAGCGCGTGCGCCAGCAGGGCTTGAAGGTTTGCTCCGGCGGCATCGTCGGCATGGGCGAGACGCGCCGCCAGCGCGCCGGCCTGATCGCCCAGCTCGCCAACCTGGACCCCTACCCCGAGAGCGTGCCCATCAACAACCTCGTGCAGGTGGAAGGCACGCCGCTGGCCGGCGTGGCGCCGCTGGACCCGCTGGAGTTCATCCGCACGATTGCCGTCGCCCGCATCACGATGCCGCGCGCCATGGTGCGCCTGTCCGCCGGCCGCGAGGAGATGCCCGAGACCATGCAGGCTCTGTGCTTCCTGGCCGGCGCCAACTCCATGTTCTACGGCGACAAGCTGCTGACGACGAGCAACCCGCAGGCCGAAAAGGACCGGGCGCTGCTGGAGCGGTTGGGCATGCGCTGCGCCACCGAGGCCGAGCTGCCCGTTCCCGCGGCCGACAAGCTGGACGTCTGCCGCGCACACTGAGCCCACGGCGACCGCAACGCCGGCAAGACGACAACCGCGGCCGGCGCTTTTCAGGGAGGAAAAGCGTTCATGTACCTCACGAAGACGGGCCGCCACTGGCTGGCCGCGGCTCTGGCTGCACTGGCCGGCACCGCATCGGCAGGGGAGCTGCTGATCGAGCAACGCGTGACTGACGACGGCACGCTGCTCGTGCGCTACACGCCGCCCGAGGGCGTGCGCGAACTGTCGTTGTTCACGCGCCAAAAGGTGATGGAAACGCTCTGGGGCGAGATGGTCTCGCCAGTGGGAAGTTGCGCCACGGTCACGCTGAAGCCGCGCGTCACGATCACGCTGGCGCCCGGCTGTTCCTCGGCCATCTTCCGCGTCACGCCGCGCCTGCTGAACCGCTACGCCGTCAACGAGCCCGCCTTCAAGGTCGGCGACGGCGCCACGATGGCCTACCTCGGCTACTACACCGTCGTGCTGCCGGGCCACACGCTGCGCTGGCGCTGGATGCCGGGCCCTGGCGCGCACGCGGTCGTCGCAGGTCAGGTGTCCGCGCTGCCTATCGAGCGGTTGCTGTCTGAAGCCCAGGCGACTTTTGCGGCCGCCGATGAAGGCCGCACGCAGGCGGGCTTTGCGGCCGCCGCAGCGCATGAGTACGTGCTGATCGGCAAGGCCGAGATCGAGCGGCTGCCGGGCGGCGTGCTGGTCCACGACCGGGCCGTCGATGCCGTGCGACTGGGGACGGTGCGCGAGTCGCTCGCACGCGTCACCGAGCGCCTGGGGCGCGCCTACGGCGTGAAGCCAACGGGCCCGTGGGCCGTGGTGGCGAGTGCGCCGACAGGCATGCAGGGTTTCCGTGGCGACGTGACGGCGGGCCGCATGATGAGCCTGCGCTTCGACGGCAACGCGCCCGAGGACGTCGATGCGGCCAGGCGCTCGGTCGACGCGTTCGTGGCGCACGAGGTGACGCACTGGTGGGATACCGGCGTGTTCCGCACCGACGGCGAACGCCCGTGGATACACGAGGGCCATGCCGACTGGATGGCCGGGCTGCTTGCCCGCGAGTCCGGCCAGTTGGACGACGCCGGCTGGCGCGAGCGCATCGACATTGCATTGAACAACTGCCAGATAGCCCGCGGCGACCGCCCCTCGGCCGGCCTGCCCGCCTTCCACCACCCCGCCGATGACGCCTATGCCTGCGGCCAGGTGCTGTGGCTGCTGGCCCAGTGGGCGCAACCGCGCACCGGCACACCGGTGGATGCGGGCGCCAGCCTGTTCCGCGGCAGCACGGCGGCCATCGACGCCGAGGCCGTCGCCCGCTGGGCCGACGGCGGCGACGCAGGCCCCATGCACCGGCTGCTGTTCGACCCGCAGCTGGGCTTTCGCAGCGCGCTGCTGCGCGACTGGGGCGATGCCATCGAGGCCACCGAGCTGAAGCCCGGAGGATCGGTGCCCGCCTTCTTGAGCGGGCGGCTGGCCGGCGAGCTGATGAAGGCGCTGATGGCTGCCGACTGCAACGGCGCGATCAGCTTCTGGGCGCAGCCCGACCACTTCCGCATCGACGCCCCGCCCGCCTGCCGCGTGCTGCGCAGCAACCCCAACGTGCGCCGCATCGCGGGCGTGTCGCCGTTCGACGACCCCGTCGGCGCCTGGCTTGCCGTGCGCGCCGCCTGCACCGCCGGCCAGACCGTCGCACTGGGGACGGATGCCGTCGAGCCGCTGTCGCTCGCCTGCCCGGCCAAGCTGCCCGACCTGCCTGTCCAGCACCTGCTGCGCCTGCGGCCCCAGGCCCTGGAGCGGCTGGGCCTGAGTGGTTGACCGGATGCCCCTGCCCCGTATGCTGACCATGCGACCCACTCACACCTCGCCCATGCGCCTCCTTCCTCGCCTGCTGCTGTTGACGCTGCCGCTCGTTCTGGGCACCGGCTGCTCCACCGTCTACGACTACGTGCAGGATCTGGCCGTGGCCCAGTGCGCCAGCAGCAACGGCAACCCGCAAGACCGGCGCGCCTGCGAGAAGCGCAATGCGCCGGACTACGACGACTATGAGGCCCGCCGCAAGCGGCTGAAGGAAGGCAAGACCTCCTAGCCGCCGCGCGGCCCATCCGCTTCACCACATCCCGGCTCCAGCCTTGCCAGCGACCCTGGCCGGCGCGGAGCCTCCAACAAGGTTCACGAGACCGGAGACAAAGAGATGTTCAAGAAGATCCTGATCGCCAACCGCGGCGCTCGCGCCGAAGGCGCGGTCGCGCCAGCGACAGATTGCATGCTGGTCGGCGTAGCCGGCCTGGCAGGCGAGTTCACCCCGGGAGCTCGCCATGTTTAAGAAGATCCTCATCGCCAACCGGGGTGAAATCGCCTGCCGCGTTGCGGCCACGGCCCGCCGCCTCGGCATCCAGACCGTCGCCGTCTACTCCGACGCCGACCGCGACGCCCAGCACGTCCATGCCTGCGACGAGGCCGTCCACATTGGCAGCCCGGCGCCCCGCGACTCCTACCTGCAGTGGCAGCGCATCCTCGCCGCCGCCCAGGCCACGGGCGCGCAGGCTGTCCACCCCGGCTACGGCTTTCTCAGCGAGAACGAGGCCTTCGCCCAGGCCTGCGCCGACGCCGGTCTCGTCTTTATCGGCCCGCCGCCGTCGGCCATCCTCGCCATGGGCCTGAAGGCCGAGTCCAAGCGGCTGATGGACGCGGCCGGCGTGCCTCTGGTGCCCGGCTATCACGGTGCTGATCAAGACCCCGTGCTGCTCAAGCGCGAGGCCTCCGCCATAGGCTACCCCGTGCTCATCAAGGCCAGTGCCGGCGGCGGTGGCAAGGGCATGCGCGCGGTCTACGGCGCCGACGAGTTCGACGCGGCGCTGGCCTCCTGCAAGCGCGAGGCCATCAACAGCTTCGGCGACGACGCGGTGCTGATCGAGCGCTATGTGCAGAAGCCGCGCCACATCGAGATCCAGGTGTTCGGCGATTCGCATGGCGACTGCGTCTACCTGTTCGAGCGCGACTGCTCCGTGCAGCGCCGCCACCAGAAGGTGCTGGAGGAAGCACCCGCCCCCGGCATGACACCGGAGCGCCGCGCGCAGATGGGCGAGGCCGCCGTGGCTGCCGCCAAGGCCGTTGGCTATGTCGGCGCAGGCACGGTCGAGTTCATTGCCGAACAGGACGGTCGCTTCTATTTCATGGAGATGAACACGCGGCTGCAGGTGGAGCACCCGGTGACGGAAGCGATCACGGGCCAGGACCTGGTGGAGTGGCAGCTCCGCGTGGCCTCGGGCGAGCCGCTGCCGCTCAAGCAATCCGAGCTGCGCATGCAGGGCCACGCCATCGAGGCGCGCATCTGCGCCGAGAACCCGGATGGTGGCTTCCTGCCAGCGACGGGCAGGCTGGACGTGGCGCGCTGGCCGGCGCATGTGGCCTTCGAGCGGGGCAACGTTCGCATTGACGCCGGCGTGCGCGAGGGCGATGCGATCAGCCCCTTCTACGACTCGATGATCGCCAAGCTCATCGTCTGGGGCGAGGACCGCGCGCAGGCGCTGGCCCGGCTGGACCTGGCGCTGCGCGACACCCACATCGTCGGCCTGCAGACCAACGTCGCCTTCCTGCGCCGCTGCGCGGCCACCGCGTCGTTCGCCAACGCCGATCTCGACACGGGCCTCATCGAGCGCGAACGCGCGGTGCTGTTTGACCAGCCGGGCCTGCCGCTGCGCGTCAGCGCGGCTGCCGTCGTCGCGCACACGCTGGCGGTCGAGGGCTCAACCCAAAGCGCCGACCCATGGAGCGCGCGCGACGGCTGGCGTCTCTTCGGCTCGGCGACACGGCGCTTCGACCTGGAGGCCGGCGGCGTGCATCACGAGGTGCTGCTGTCCCGCCACCACCGCGGCGGCATGACGCTGACGGTCGAGGGCGAAGCCATCGAGTTCGCCGTGCAATCGGCCGACACCGAGACGCATGAACTCTTCCTCGGCACCGAACGCCTCCGCGTGAAGACCTATGCCGAGGGCGAACGCGTCGCCGTCTTCGCCGCGAACGGATCGGCCGTGCTGACCGAGGTGGACCTCATCGCCCACGCCGGGGACGCGCCCAGCGAAGGCGGCCGCCTCACGGCGCCCATGCCCGGCAAGCTCATCGCCTTCCTCGCCCAGGCCGGCGACACCGTCACCAAGGGTCAGCCACTGGCCGTCATGGAGGCGATGAAGATGGAGCACACCATCAGCGCGCCGCGCGACGGCAAGGTGGCGGAGCTGCTGTTCGCTGTCGGTGACCAAGTCGGCGACGGCGCTGAGCTGCTGAAGCTGGATGCCTGAGCCATGCCCCTGCCCACCCACGTCAAGATCCTCGACGTCGGCCCCCGCGACGGGCTGCAGAACGAGAAGGCCAACGTCGCCACCGAGCACAAAGCCCAGCTCGTGGCGATGCTGCAGGACGCCGGCCTGAAGGAGATCGAGGTCACCAGCTTCGTGTCGCCCAAGTGGGTGCCGCAGATGGGCGACAACAGCGCCGTCATGGCGGCCATAGCCCGCCGCGCCGGGGTGCGCTACTCGGTGCTGGTGCCCAACCTCAAGGGGCTGGAGCCGGCACTGGCATCCAACCCCGACGAGATCCTCGTCTTCACCGCCGCCAGCGAAGCCTTCACGCAGAAGAACATCAACTGCTCCATCGCCGAGAGCCTGGAACGCTTTGCGCCGGTCATTGCCGGTGCGCATGCGGCTGGCGTGAAGGTGCGCGCGGCGCTGTCGTGCTCGCTGGGCTGCCCGTATGAAGGCGAGATCACCGCCGACCAGGTCGAGCGCGTCGTGAAGCCCTTGCGTGACCTCGGCGTGGACGCCATCGACATTGCCGACACCATCGGCGTCGGCACACCGCGCAAGGTGCAGGCGGCGATGGAGCGGGCGTTGCGGCACTTCCCGCTCGCAGAGGTGTCGGGCCATTTCCACGACACCTATGGCCAGGCGCTCACCAACATCTACGCCAGCATGGAACTGGGCATCCACAGCTTCCACGCCAGCGTCGCGGGCCTGGGCGGCTGCCCCTATGCCAAGGGCGCGACGGGCAATGTGGCGACGGAGGACGTGCTGTTCATGCTCGACGGGCTGGGCATTGAAACCGGCATCAATCTCGACAAGCTGGTCGACGCCGGCGCCTTCATTTCCGGCGTGCTGGGCCGCCCGCCGGTGTCGCGCGTGGCGCGCGCCGTGCTGGCCAAGCGCGGGGGTTGATTCCGGTTTTCATTCGATTGCAAGGGGCTGCGCGTGTCGCTTGTCACGACCGGCCGCACTGAAACCTTGCACAAGACCTGCCGATGCCGGCTGTAATCCGCCCGTCATAAATACAAGGACGTTGGGTTGGCCGGGGCGCACTCGAACACGGGTTGCGGGCCACCTGCGGTAGGCGATGAACTTTCAGCCACTGAGTCTGCACAAGACCCGTTTCAAGGCGGGCAAGCCCACGCCGTTCGGCATCTTCGATGTCAGCGGGCGCCTGCTGCTGGCACGCGGCCATCAGTTCGACAGCATGGATCAGCTCGAAAAGCTGATCGAGCGCGAAGCGACGGTGGACGTCCGCGAGTTCGAGGACCCGGCGCGCAAGATCGCCAACGCGCGGCGCGATCAGCTGCCAGCGTACTGGGACGAAAGCATGGGCGAAGTGGGGCGGCTGTTGCGTGCCAGCCCGACGGGCGATTTCACGCAGTCGCTGGACCAAGCCTCCCGCCCGCTGATGGCCCTCATCGAGCGCGACCCCGATCTGGCCATCCTGCAGGCGGTTCGAACCGAGGCCGTCGACGGCGGGCCGACTGCGTATGCCGCCCGCCATGCGGTGCACACGGCCACTGCGGCCTGCCTGGCGGCCACGCGGCTGGGCTGGTCGGTGGCGCAGCGGCAATGCGTGGTGCGCACGGCGCTGACGATGAACATCGCGATGGCTGAGCTGCAGAACAAGCTGGTGACCCAGGTCTCACCCGTCACGCCGATGCAGCGCGCCGAGATCCAGTCCCACCCCGAGCGCAGCGCGGCCATGCTGGAGATGGCCGGCGTGACGGACGGCGACTGGCTGGAGGCCGTGCGCCAGCACCATGAGGAGCACGACGGCACGGGCTACCCGCTGCGGCCGGCCAAGGTCCACGAGGTGGCGCAACTGGTGCACAGCGCCGACTGCTTCACGGCCAAGCTCAGCCCACGGTCGAAACGCCAGCCCTTGCTGGCTGACGCGGCGGCGCGACTGCAATATCAAAGCGCCAAGGGTGACGCCCTGACGGCGGCCCTCATCAAGGAGTTCGGGCTGTACCCGCCCGGCTGCACGGTGCGCTTGAAGTCGGGCGAGGTGGGCATGGTGATGCGCCGGGGCGAGAGCACCAACACACCGGTCGTGGCGGTGATGACGGATCGCAACGGCAACTGGCGCCTCGAGCCCGCGCGGCGCGACACGTCCAGGCCGGAGTTCGGCATCGCGGCCGTGGTGCCCATGGCCGGGCTGAAGGTGCGGGTCGGGCTGGAGAAGCTGCTTCAAGCAGTCCCCGATTGAGATGGAGCCCCTCGTCCAGTCGTGCCGCGCTGAACGCGGGCGCGTCTGGCCGCCCCCCCTGGGGGACGGCGATGCTTGCGGCGTTGAGCCGCAAGCTCATCGCCCTACGCGGGCCGGCTTGGGGGCGGCCCGGCGCTCGGCCCGCAGGTTCAGCTCCTCAGCTCCCACAGCACATTGACGATGCGCCAACGCCCGCCGTCGTGGGCCAGGTGCAGGTAGTCGATCCAGCTCTCGGCATCCACGCGCACGCTGGCCGTGCGGCCGAAGACGTCGAGGATCTTCACGTCCGCCCGCTTGCCGGTCTCGGGCTTGTGGGCCCGCGTGTACTGCACCAGCGCCATCGCGCCCATGTTCTCCAGCTCGCCGCGGCCGTCAGGCAGCCGCTTGACGATGCGCTTGGCCAGCTCGGGGTGCAGCGCGCGTTCCATGCGCGCGGCGTCGCCGGCGTACCAGCCTTCGATGTAGTCGCGCGCACAGGCCTCGATGGCAGCGGCCTCGGGTTCCGGCGCGGCCACGGCGGCGGTGGAGGCCGTGGCCAGCGCGGCGCTGCTCATGAAGATTCGTCTTTGCAAGATGGGCTCCGGTCCGGTTGGAACGGGGCGCAGCATCGCAGCAACCGCCCGCAGAGAACACCGTAGGGGTTTGTCAGCTGATCTTGTCCAGCGCGTTCTCGATCTGGCCGCGCTCGTGGTCGCCCAGGCCGCGGCCGGCGCGGCGCAGGCGGTCGATGAGCCCAGCGTCCACCGGCTTGGCCTGGCCCAGGCGCTCGGCCACGCGCAGCAGCACCTGCAGGCGCTCGAAGCCGCTCTCCATGCTCTCGGCACTGGTCAGCACGCGCTCCAGGCCCGCAGCGCCCAGCTTGGGCCGGTCCAGCAGCAGGTTCAGCGCCTCGCGCCGCTCGAAGCCGCTGCCGATGCCGCCCGCCGCGCGGGCATAGGCCTCCACCAGCTGCGCCTCGTCGCCTTGCAGGCGGCGCGCGATGGCACTCAAGGCCTCGCGCTTCTCGAAGTCGCTCTGGATGCGGCTCGCCGCCTGCACCGCCGCGCTCAACACGGCCGGCTGGGGCTGGCTGCCGACCTGGGCCTCGATGGCGGTGCGCAGCTCGAAGTCGCTGCCGATGTGGCCCATCGCCTCGCTCCAGGCCGCCAGCACCTCGGGCGTCGGCAGCAGGCGCGGCGCAAAAGTGGCCAGCGCCTCGCGACGTTCGAAGTCGCTGTCGACACCGCCCGCAGCCTTCAGCCAGGCCAGCTGCTGCGGCTCGGCCAGCGTCAGCCCGGCAATCGCCTGCAGCACCTGGCGCCGCTCGAAGCCACTGCCCATGCGGGCGGCCACGGCGATGAGGCGGTCCTGTGCCAACGCCGGCAGCGGCTGGCCCAGGCGCAGCAAGGCCTCGACACGCTGGCGGCGCGGGAAGTCGTCGACGGCGCGCTCCATGTCGGCCAGCACGGCGCCAACGCCGCCGCGCTCGAACAGCCGCCTGGCGCGCACCAGAGGGTCGGTCAGGTGCTCGGCCATGCGCGGCACGGCCCTGGCCCACCACTGGCGCGCGGCGTCGTCCATGGGCCGGCTTTCGTTACCGACGCGGTAGTCGCGCGCTATGCGGCCTTCGCCCATGGACTTCAGCGCCATCTCGCGCGTCAGCCCGCCTTCGCGCTCACGCACGGTGAGCGTACCGGTCAGCGTCTGCACGTCGTCTTCGGCATCGTTGAAGACGACCTGGCCGCTCAGCTTCACCGAGAAGCTGCCGCCGGGGTAGCGGCTGATGATGCGCGTGCCGCCGCCCAGGAAGTCGCGATCGACGATCCCGTCCAGGCCGACACGCTCCAGCAACCCGCGTGCATCGGTGTGGCTGACGACGACCGCCGGCAGCGCGACGAGGCCGGCCAGCATCACCACCACCAGGCCCCACCGCACGCTGCGGCGCTCACGCGGCGCGTCGCCATCGCTCTTGAGCAGGCGGCGCACGCGGGCAAACAGCGGCGAGCCGGCGCTGGCTGCGCCGCAGGCCAGCGCGGGGCCGTGGCCGCCGCCATGGGCCTTCAGCGCCTCGGCGCAGCGCAGCAGGCTTTGCGCCAGGGCCAGGCGCTGGCCCGAGGGCGCGGCGGCGGCGGCGTCGCAGGCCAGCTCGGCGAGCAGGTCCAGGCGCTGCACGGCGACGCGGTTGAGCGCCTGCGGCCACAGCAGCGCCTTCATGACGGCAGCGAGCAGCCGCCAGGCCGGGTCGCGCCGGCGCAGGTGGGCCAGCTCGTGGCCCAGCACGGCGCGGGCTTCGTCGTCGGGCAGGTCCAGGCACCAGGCCGGCAGGCACAGCACGCGGCCCGGCGCCAGCAGCGGGCTGGCCCAGCCGGGGCGGGCGTGGCGCAGCGCGGGCAGGGGCAAGCGCAGCTCGGCCGCCAGGCGCGCGGCCAGGGCCTGCCAGCGCGGGTCGGCCAGCACGGGAAGGCGGCGCACGGCACGGCGCAGCCAGGCCCATTGCAGGGCCAGGCCGGCCAGCATCAGCGCGGCACCCAGCAGCCAGACGGCGACGAAGCCGACGGCGAGGTCATGGGTCGTCGGCGCCAGGCTGGTCGTGACACGGAGTGTGCCGAGCTGGGCACTGGGTGGCGCGGCGGCGGGCAGGTCGAGCACGACCGGCAGCGCGTTCAAAGGCGGGGCGGCTTGCGCCACGACGACCGGTCGCACCATGTCGGTCGGCGCCTGGACGGGCATGGCCGGCAGCAGCGGCAGGCCGGCACTGACGAGCCCGCCCAGCAGCGCCAGGCGCCACAGCGTCTCCTGCGTGCCCGTGGCCAGCCGCGCCAGCAGCCCGGCGCGTTCGGCCGCCCACAGGCCGGCGATCAGGACGCTGCTGTGCAGCAGGTAGCTGCACAGCCAGGTCAGCAGCACATCGGTCATGGCAGTCATCGTGCTTCTCCCTTGCGTTGCTTCAACAGCGCCTGCAGCTCGGCCAGCTCGGTGGCGTTGACGCTGCGCGCGTCCAGCAGATGGCTGACCAGCGCGCTGGCACGGCCAGCAAACAGGCTGTCGACGAGGCTGCCCACCATGGAGCGCTGCACGTCCGCCTCGGTCACCAGCGGCGTGTACAGCAGCGCCCGGCTTTCGCGGCGGCTGCTGAGCAGGCCACGCTTTTCCAGGCGCGTCAGCAGCGTTGCCACCGTCGTGTGCGCCAGGTCGCGCTCGCCGCGCAACGCCTCGGCCACGTCGGCCGTGCTGGCCTCGCCGTGCGCCCACAACACGCGCATCAGGCTGAGCTGCAGCTCGCTCAGCGACACGTCTCCACTGCCGGTTTCTTCGTCCATGACTTATCTTCTACAGTTGTCGTACTACAAATGTAGTTGAACAAATCGCGGCGGTGCAAGTGGCTTTTGGCAGGGGTGTGCGCTGATGAATCGTTCTGTAGAACAACTTGCAGACCCATCCACAAGGATGGCCAGCCGGTGCGACTTCAGCCGTGGTATTCATGCTCAACGGCCTCGGCATTGAAACCGGCATTGACCTGGACAAGCAGTTGCACGCCGGCGCCTTCATCTCCCACGTGCTGGGCCGCCCGCCGGTGTCACGCGTGGCGCGAGCGATGCTGGCGAAGCGGGCTGGTTGAGGGCTCTGCCGCGCAACGCCCGAAGCGCGTGCGGGCTTTGATCAGACGACGGCGCAAGGCGCGCGGCAAACCTGAATCTGCCTGAGCGCAGACGAAAAAAAACAGACAGGCGCACCTGTCTGTTTCTTCATTGCGAATCGCTTACTTGGCGACCGCGGCCTTCACGTCGGCCTTGCCCTCGGCCTTCACGGTCTCGGTGTTCTTCTTGGCTTCGGCCTTGTCGGCATGGGCTTCGACCTTGGCCTTGTCTGCCTTGGCATCGGCCCGGATAGCCTTGGTGGCTTGCTTGCCATCGGCCTTGGCATCAACGCTCTCGGCCTTCGCCTGCGCCTTCATCTTGTCGGCGTCATCGGCCTTGGCCACCTTGGCATGCGCCTTGGCCTTGGTCTTGTTCGCGTCCGCCTGGGCGTCGACCTTCACGTCTGCAGCCTTCATGTCGGCCTTGGTGGCCATTGCGTCTGCCTTCGCATCGACCTTGGCTTCCGACGCCATGGCCTTCGCCGTGTTCTTGTCAGCCTTGGCCTCGGCCTTGACCACGGCCGGTGCGGATGCCGCGACAGGCGTGACCGGCTGCGCAATGGCCACGGAAGCAAAGAAGCTGGCAATCAGGGTCAGGAGCAGTTTGTTCATGGAAGCCTTCAACGGTTGGGTTCGCTGGGTTCGTCACGCTGGATGAACCCTGCGATCACAACGCGCCCTGAACTGCGCCGCCGACCGAATGCAAAGAAACGCGTATGCGCATGTAACAACGCCTGGCACTCAGAGGGTGAGAGTTTTTCAGACATGCCCGAAAGGCGCGTCAAAACGCTCTCGAACTAGGCGCAAAGCGCAGCCATAGCTGGCTATGGCGAGCATTTGCAACGACGGGCGAGGGTGTTTTGGTGGGCAAGGCGGGTGTGGATGAAAAGCTATCACCCTCTCAGTCCTCGCCCCTTGCCCGCTACGCCTTGCCGCCCCGCGGACCGAGGAAGAACCACAAGATCAAGCCCAGGACCGGCAGAAGCACCACCGCGAGTATCCAAAGCAGCTTCTTCTCATTGCTGGCCGAGCTCTGGAAGATGTTGATGATGGCCCAGATGTCACCGGCAAGAATGAGCACGCCCAGAAGGCCGTTGTATCCAAAGTTCATCGAGCTTGACTCCTATAGGGGAGCCAACATCGTACCGGCGCGCTGACGTGAACCCCCGGCGAATGCGCGCCATTCAGCCCCGCATCTCCCACAACACATTGACGATGCACCAGCGGCCCGCCACCCGGGCCAGGTGCCGATAGTCGATCCAAACCTCGCTCGGCAACGACCTGCATGCTGGCCGTGCGGCGCGAGAGCGCCGAGGATGCTCACGGCGTCGCACTTGCCCGCCTCGGGCTTCCGTCGCGTGCCTCAGGTCGCCCTTCGTTCGCCCAACGCCCCCACCACCGCCTGCAGCGCCCGCCCGCAGTCGTCGCGGTTGAGCCCGCCACCCAGGCACAGGCGCAGGCCTTCGGGCGGTTGCCGGTCGGTGGAGAAGGCACTGGCGGCCACGGCGGCAATGCCCAGCTCGCGCAGTGCGTTTGCCATCGCACTGGCAGAGGACTCCGGGCCGACGGCCTCCGGCAGCGGCAGCCAGCCATGGAAGCCGTTGGGTTGGGTGCGCACGCCGAACGCGCCCAGGCGCTCGCGCATCAGTGCGCTGCGCCAGCCGCACTCCGTCCGCACGGCCGCCAGCACCTGGGCGGCGTGCCCCTGCTCCAGCCAGCGCGAGACGATGGCGTTGATGAATGGGGACGCCATCACGGTCGTCGCCCGCAGCGCGCCGGACAGGCGCTGATGCGCCGCCACCGTCGGCGACAACACATAGGCGACGCGCACGCCCGCGCCCAGCCACTTGGACAGGCCGCTGACGTAGTAGGTGACGGCGCCGGCAAAGTCGGCCAGCGCGGGCGGCGTGGCGGCGGGCAGCATGCCGTAGGCGTCGTCTTCGATGATGGGCACGCTGTAACGCAGCGCGATGTCGGCGATCTGCTCGCGGCGCTGGATGGGCAGCGTCGCGGTGGTGGGGTTGTGCAGGTTGGGGCACAGGTAGAGCGCGCCCACCGGCGTGCTCTTGCAGGCGGCTTCGAACTCCTCGGGGATGAGGCCGTGCTCGTCCATCGCCAACGGCAGCAGTTGCGTGCCCAGCTGCGCTGCAATCGCCTTCATGCCGGGGTAGGCCAGGCTCTCCACGCACAGGCTCTGCCCTGGCTTGACGAGCAGGGACACGAGGGCCAGCAGCACCGCGTGGATGCCCGGCGCGATCAGCACGCGCTCGACGGCCGCGTCGGGCACCCACTGCGCCAGCCAATGGGCGGCCAGCTCGCGCTCATGTGCGGTGCCGCCGAAGTCCTGGTAGCGCATCAAGTCGTGCAGCGGCGTCTGGGCCACGGCCTCGGCGCCGCTGAGCTGCAGCGCCTGCATGGCGGGGTGATCCTCGATCTCGGGCGGCATGTTCATCGTCATCTCGGCGCCGGTGCCGGCGCGCAGCGGCAGGCCGATGAAGGAGCCGCGCACATACGAGCCCATGCCGGGGCGTGAGGCGATCAGCCCGCGCTCGCGCGCCTGCGCAAAGCCGCGCACGACGGTGGTGTAGTTCAGCTGCAGCGTGCTTGCCAGCGCGCGCAGCGGCGGCAGGCGTTCGCGCGGCACCAGCCGGCCCTGCTGCAGGTCTTCGGCAATCAGCTCGGGGATGAGCTGGTACGCAGGCAGCCCGCTGTTGCGGATGCGGGCGATCCAGTGCGTGAAGGGCATGGCCCAGTGTGCCTGTCGCACGGCCTGATTTGATGGGTTTGCCCCGTTGCAGCGGGGCATCCGAGGTGCGGCCCGGCCATTGATCGGGTGCATTGATTGCATGGCCCCGCCGCGTTGCGGTGCGCGCCGCCGGCAGCAGCGGCAGAGCGGCCGCCAGCCGGCCCGAGCGTGACGCCCGCACGACGCCCGTTTGATCGCATGTTGATCGCCCGCCCACCGCGCCACGTGGCATGTGATTCGCAATGAAGAGCTTGTCCGGCGCCCCAGGCACCACCAGGCACCGGGCTCCACCGCAACCCCAAGAGGACTCTCCATGCCCAAGGTCACCCATCCCGCCGCCCAGAAGGGCGATTTCCTGGTCGACTACGAAGAGAAGGTGTTCGAGGACGTCAAGGCCGAGCCCGGCGAGAAGGCGCTGGTGACCTTCCACACCGTGGCCTTCGAAGGCTCCATCGGCTTCGTCAACCTGCTGCAGGCCACGCGCCTGCAACGCAAGGGCTTCGACACCTCCATCCTGCTCTACGGCCCCGGCGTCACGCTGGGCGTGAAGCGCGGCTTCCCCAAGCTGGGCGATGCGGCCTTCCCCGGCCACCAGAACTTCAACGAGCAGATCACCAAGTTCATCGCCGAGGGCGGCAAGGTCTACGCCTGCCGCTTCGCGCTGCAGGCGCTGTACGGCCACGGCGAAGGCGCGCTGATCGAAGGCATACGCCCGATCAACCCGCTGGACGTGCTGGACGTGGTGCTGCTGCACAAGAAGGCCGGCGCGGTCATCATCGATACCTGGACGCTGTGATGCCGGCGCCGAAGACGGTCAGGGCTGCGGCGGCCCAGATCTCCCCTGATCTGGACAGCGCCGACGGCTCGCTCGCTCGCGTGCTGGAGACCGTGCGCGGGGCTTCCCGCAAGGGCGTGGAGCTGATCGTCTTCCCCGAGACGCTGCTGCCCTACTACCCTTATTTCTCCTTCGTGCAGCCGCCGGTGCAGCAAGGCCCGGCCCACCTGCTGCTGATGGAGCGCGCGCCGACCGTGCCGGGGCCGATGACCGACGCCGTCTCGGCCGCCGCCCGCGAGGCCGGCATGGTCATCGTGCTGGGCGTCAACGAGCGCGACCACGGCAGCCTCTACAACACGCAGCTCATCTTCGACGCCGACGGCCGCCTGCTGCTCAAGCGCCGCAAGATCACGCCGACGTACCACGAGCGCATGGTGTGGGGCCAGGGCGATGGCGCCGGCCTGACGACGGTGGCCACGCGCGTGGGCCGCGTCGGCGCGCTGGCCTGCTGGGAGCACTACAACCCGCTGGCCCGCTACGCGCTGATGGCGCAGCACGAAGAGATCCACTGCGCGCAGTTCCCCGGCTCGCTGGTCGGCCAGATCTTTGCGGACCAGATGGGCGTGACCATCCGCCACCACGCGCTGGAGGCGGGCTGCTTCGTCGTCAACGCGACCGGCTGGCTGCGCGAAGAGCAGGTGCGGGCCATCACCCCTGACGAGAAGCTGCAGGGCGCGCTGCGCGGGGGTTGCCACACGGCCATCGTGTCGCCCGAGGGCAAATACCTAGCGGAGCCGCTGACCGAAGGCGAAGGCCTTGTCATCGCCGACCTGGACATGGCGCTGATCGCCAAGCGCAAGCGAATGATGGATTCGGTCGGCCACTACGCGCGGCCCGAGCTGCTGAGCCTCGTGATCCGGCGCGACGCCAACAGCACCACCCAGCCCTGGCCAGGCGCCGCCTCGCAAGAAGCCACCCTCCCCTTGCCCGAAGGAGTTCCCCATGACTGAAGCCCTGGCGCTGCCCGACGCCTCGCGCGCCTTGATGACCGAGCTGCAGTCGCAAGGCCTGCGGCTGCTGGACCCCGGCGCGGGCGCCGCCAGCCGCCGAGGCGGCGCAGGCCCGTCGGACCACAAGGCCGTGACGGTCGACGGCGTGACGCTGATGGTGCCGGTGCACACCCACACCGCCTTCAGTTCGCCCTTTGTCGCCGATGCGCCGGGGCCCGATGGCCGCAGCGTGCTGCGTCGGGGCAGCATCCCGATTGCCAGCGTCAGCTTCCCGCGCCAGCCGCGCTTCTATGCGCGCAGCACGGCGGACGGCATCGCCTACTCGCAGATCGCCACGCTGCACGGCGCCGACGTGCTCGCCACGACGGTGCTGCAGACCTGCATCCGCTACGAGAGCCGGCGCAAGGCCTGCAAGTTCTGCGCAATCGGGCAGTCACTCGCGGCGGGCCGCACGATTGCGCACAAGACACCGGCGCAGCTGGCCGAGGTCGCTCAGGCCGCCGTCGAGCTGGACGACGTGAAGCACATGGTGATGACGACCGGCACGCCGCCCACGCCGGACCGGGGCGCCAAGGTGCTGTGCGACAGCGCCGAGGCCATCCGCGCCGCCGTCGACCTGCCGCTGCAGGCGCAGTGCGAGCCGCCCGACACCGATGCATGGTTCCGGCGCATGCGGGACGCCGGCATCGACACGCTGGGCATGCACCTGGAAGTGATTGGCGACGACCTGCGCCGCCAGATCCTGCCCGGCAAGGCCGAAGTGCCGATGGCGCGCTACTGGGACGCGTTTGGCGCGGCGGTCGACGTGTTCGGCCGGGGCCAGGTCAGCACCTATCTGCTGGCCGGCCTGGGCGACAGCGCCGAGCTGCTGCTGGCCACCAGCGAGCGGCTGCTGGCGCTCGGCGTCTATCCCTTCGTCGTGCCCTTCGTGCCGATCAGCGGCACGCCGCTGGAAGACCGCCCGGCGCCCACCGCCGAGTTCATGCGCAGCGTGCTGGAGCCCCTCGGCCGGCTGGTGGCCGACGCGGGCCTGCGCGCCGGCGACATCAAGGCCGGCTGCGGGCGTTGCGCCGCCTGCTCGACGCTGTCGCGCTACGAGACACCGCTGGCGGCTTAAACCAGGAGAACACCATGCAGCTCCACGCCCTCCACCACCAGCCCTGGTGCGACCTCGACCGGTCGTACACGCCGCAGGAGTTCCGCATCCAGTGGGCCAGCGACCCGTGGATGGCGCGCGAGGCGCTGGCGCTGCGCCGGCAGGTGTTTTGCGACGAGCAGGGCCTCTTTGCGCGCGACGATGCGGACGCCATCGACCGCGAGCCGAGCACGCGCTCGCTTGTCGCCGTCACCTGCCTGGCCGGCGAGGCCGACGAGGTGGTCGGCACGGTGCGCATCCACCAGGCCGCGCCCGGCGTCTGGTGGGGCTCGCGCCTGGCGGTGCGGGCCGACTGGCGCCAGCACAAGCGCCTCGGCACCAGCCTGATCCGCCTGGCCGTCACCAGTGCACATGCGCTCGGCTGCGAGGAGTTCCTCGCCCACGTGCAGGGGCAGAACGTGCCACTGTTCGAGCGGCTGCACTGGCAATCGCTGGAAACGGTTGAGCTGCATGGCAAGCCGCATGCGCTGATGCGCGCGTCGCTGGCCCACTACCCGCCCTGCACGACGCCGTACGCCGGCTTCGTGCTGACGCAGGGCTGATGCGATGACCCACCTGGCCCAGCTCACGGACGCGCTGCGCAGCAGCCGCGGCTTCCGCCACAAGCGCGACATCGCGGCCGTGCTGCCTCAGCTCAGTGGCGTCGCCGGCATCACCAGCGTGCCCAACGGCGACGACTGCGCCGTGCTGCCCGACCCCACCGGCGACGGTCACCTGCTGCTCGCCATCGAAGGCCTGATGCAGGACTTCGTCACCGCCACACCCTGGTTCGCCGGCTACAGCGGCGTGATGGTCAACCTCAGCGACATCGCCGCCATGGGCGGCCGGCCCGTGGCCGTGGTGGACGCGCTGTGGGCTGGCGATGCCGACGTGGCGCAGCAACTGCTGGCCGGCATGCGCAGCGCCTGCGAGCGCTACGGCGTGCCGCTGGTGGGCGGCCACAGCAACCTGCGCGCGGGTGCGGGCCAGCTGGCCGTGGCCGTGCTGGGCCGGGCACGGCGGCTCATCAGCAGCTTTGCCGCGCGCCCCGGCGACCGCATCCTGATGGCCGTCGACCTGCGCGGGCAGTGGCAGGACGGCCAGCCGTTCTGGAACGCATCGACGGCTGCACCGCCCGAGCGCCTGCGCGCCGACCTGGCGCTGCTGCCGCAGCTCGCCGAAGCGGGCCTGTGCGACGCCGGCAAGGACATCAGCATGGCCGGCGTGCTGGGCACGCTGCTGATGCTGCTCGAATGCTCGGGCGTGGGCGCGCAGGTGGACCTGGCGCGGCTGCCGCTGCCGCCCGGCACACCCGGCTGGCGCGAGGCCGGCGCCTTGGCCGAGCACCTGCGCTGGCTCAGCGCCTTCCCGAGCTACGGCTATCTGCTGAGCGTGCGCGAGCCGCAGGCCGCCGCAGTACACGACGTGTTCGAGTCGCGCGGCATTGCCTGTGCCGACATCGGCACCGTGCAACCCGGCAGCCGGCTCACGCTGCAGCTCGGCGACGCACGAACGACCTTGTGGGACCTGGCCGCCGAGGCCTTCATCGGCGCAGCACCTGCCGTGGCACAGAGGCCAGCCGCATGAACATCGCCCTGCTCACCCACTCCGTGCGCCCACGCGGCGGCGTCATCCACACGCTGGAGCTGGCCGGTGCGCTGCAGCGGCGTGGCCACCATGTGACGGTGATCGCGGCGGCGGAGCGCGGCGAGTCGCTCTTCCGCACAACAACCTTCCCCGTCCACGTGATCCGCCTGCCGGTGCTGGGCGGCGACCTCGTCCAGCAGGTGAGCCAGCGCATCGCCGCGCTGGTGCAGGCCTTGCCGGCGCTGCTGCAGGCCGGCCGCTTCGACCTGCTGCACGCGCAGGACAGCCTGAGCGGCAATGCGTTGGCGCTGCTGCGCGCCCAGGGCCTGCCGCTGCCGCGCTGGCTGCGCACCGTGCATCACCTCGATGTCTTCGCGCAGGACACGCTCAACCAATGGCAGGAGTTCGCCTGGCGTTCGGCCGACGGCGTGGCCTGCGTCAGCGACTGCTGGTGCGAGCACTTCCGCGACCGCCTGGGCGTGACGGCGGAGCGCGTGTTCAACGGCGTCGATCTCAGCCGCTACCGCATCGCCACCGATGCCGGTGATGCGCAACGCCTGAGCGAGTTGGGGCTCGACGAAGCCGGCGGGCCGGTCTGCCTGCTGGTAGGCGGCGTCGAAGCGCGCAAGAACACGGTGCGCCTGCTGCAGGCCTTCGCCCGGCTGCGCGCCGACGACCCGGCCTGGGCTGAGGCGAGATTGGTCATCGCCGGCGGCGCCAGCATGCTGGATCACAGCGCCGCGCGGCGGGCGTGGAAGCAGGCACTCACCGAGCTGGACCTGGCCGAGGGACCGGGCCAGCCCGTGCTGCGCACCGGCCCGCTTGCCGACGAAATACTGCCCGCGCTGATGCGCCGCGCCGACTTGCTGGCCATGCCATCGCTGGTCGAAGGCTTCGGCCTCGTCGCGCTGGAAGCGCTGGCCTGCGGCACGCCGGTGCTGGTGTCGGAGCGCCCGCCGTTCACCGAGCATTTGCGCGGCACGCCGGGCGTCGCCTGGTGCGCCCCTGAAGACATAGCTTCCATCGCCGCCGGCCTGCAGGCCGCCGCGCAGATGCCGCGGCTCACGGCCCCGCCGCCGGTGAGCGTCGACCACTCGTGGGAGCGCAGCGCCGCAGTGCACGAGGCCTGGTACCAGCGCACGCTGCGCGCCTCGCCCGATCTGCAGGCCCGGCCCCTTTCCCTTTGCCTCTGAGATCCACGCCATGCCCGCCATGCACTACCGCCTTCGCTGGCCCGACGCCAGCGAGACCCTCTGCTACTCGCCCTCGCTTGTCATGCATGACTACCTGCGCCCCGGCGACGACTACCCGCTTGCCGAGCTGCTGAGCCGCGTGCGCGAGGCCACCCGCATCGCCAACGAGCGGGTGCAGGCCAAGTTCGGCTTCACCTGCTCGCGTGCCGGCGACCAGTTGCTGCAGACCGAGGCACACGCCGCTGCATTCGCCACCGACGCTGAGGCGCGCGTGCGCGTGGTCTCGTTCGAGCCCGCCTGAACCCCCTCCCAAGGAGCACCCCATGAAGAACCTGATTCACCACGAAGTCGTCATCGTAGGCGGCGGACAGGCCGGCCTGTCCGTCAGCCACGGGCTGAAGGCCCGGGGCGTGGAACACGTCGTGTTCGAGAAGCACCGCGCCATGCACGTCTGGCAGACCCAGCGCTGGGACAACTTCTGCCTGGTGACGCCCAACTGGCAGTGCCAGCTGCCGGGTCACCACTACGCCGGCCCCGACCCACATGGCTTCATGAAGAAGGCCGAGATCCTGCAATACCTCGACGCCTTCCGCGCCCATGTGAACCCGCCGCTGCGCGAGGGCGTGGCGGTGGAGCTGGTGAAGCCGCTGGCCGAAGGTGGTTTCCTGGTGCGCACCAGCGACGGCGAGTGCACGGCCGGCCAGGTCGTCGTGGCCTCCGGGGGCTACCACGAGCCCATCGTGCCGCGTCTGGCCGAAAGGCTGCCGCCGGAGATCACGCAAATCCATTCGGCGCAGTACCGCAATGCCGCGCAGCTGCCGCCCGGCAAGGTGCTGGTGGTGGGCTCCGGCCAGAGCGGCGCGCAGATCGCCGAGGACCTGCACCTCGCCGGCCGCGAGGTGGTGCTGGCGGTGGGCGACGCACCGCGCTGCGCCCGCTTTTACCGGGGCCGCGACGTGGTCGACTGGCTGGCCGACATGGGCTACTACGAGATGCCCGTGGGCCAGCACCCGCTGCGCGAGGGCGTGCGCGACAACACCAACCACTATGTGACCGGCCGCGACGGCGGGCGCGACATCGACCTGCGGCGCTTCGCCGCCGAAGGCATGGCGCTCTACGGCCAGCTCACCGGCCTGGACGACGACCGCGACACGCTGCGCTTCGCGACCGGCCTGCGCAACTCGCTGGACCAGGCCGACCGCACCTACAACGGCATCAATGCGTCCATCGACCGCTACATCGCGGCCAATGGCGTGGATGCCCCGCCGGGCGGCGCGTACGAGCCGGTGTGGCAACCGGCCGAGGAGCGTGACAGCCTGTCCCTGCGCGACGCCGGCATCACCAGCATCGTCTGGTGCATAGGCTTCACGCCGGACTTCCGCTGGCTGGACGCGCCCGTCTTCAACGGCCGGGGGCAGCCTATCCAGCAGCGCGGCGTGACCGCCGTGCCGGGCCTGTACTTCATCGGCCTGCCCTGGCTGCACACCTGGGGCTCGGGCCGGTTCTCTGGCGTCGCACGCGATGCCGAATTCCTCGTGCAGCGGGCCGTGCTGCGCAGGGAGGCGGCCACCGGCGCCCCGGCGCAGCGGGCGGAACTGGCCGCCGCTTGATCGTCATCAAACAGCCGCTTCCGCCACGCGCTCGCGGAACAGCAGCGCCCGCTCGGCGCTGGCCGCGGCCTCGATGCATGCTGCGGCCTCGGCCAGCCATTCGAGGAAGCGCGACTCGCTGTCCACCTCACGGGCACTGGCGCGCAGCTCGGCGTCGCGGCCGGCCAGCATGCGGCCGGCCAGGTCCAGCGCGAACATCTTGGCGCGCATCAGGCGGCGCAGCTCGGCGGCGGGGTCGGCAGCGGGCGGCAGCGCTTCGCGCAGGGCGGTGACCAAGCCTTCGTGCCGCAGCGTCTGCAACGCCTGCGCGTCCAGGCCCAGCGAGCGCGCAATGGCCAGCAGCTCGTCTTCGCCACGCCGGCCGTCCACGCTGATGAGCAACATGCGCAGCGGCACGGGCAGGCTGCCGCGCGGGCCGGCCAGCAATCGGCGAGCGGCATCGGTCTTGGCAGGAGCGGCGGGCGGGGGACATGCGCACATCAGGGCCAGCGCATTTGCAGGCGCTATGACAGGGCCGTGACATCCCGGTGAGACCGCGCCGGCCGGGCGGCTTTCAGTCGCCGTTCAGGCCTTGGCCGGCGGGTTGCGCAGGCGCTGACTGAACCACCACAGGTGCCCGTCCGGGTCCACGCAGCCGTAGCTGCGGTCGGTCCAGTAGTCGGCGCCGTAGTCGTTGTCGGTCAGCTCATAGCTCACGCGGGCGCCGGCCGCGCGGGCCTGGGCGCAGTGGGCGTCGACATCGTCCACGTAGAGAAACAGGCTCTGCGTGTTGACGCCACCAGCCGCCGTGGGCGCGCGGCTGGGCACGCCGAAGCGCACTTCGCGCGCCGCGCTGCCCTCGGCCACCATGACGATGGCCTCGCCATAGCGCATCTCGCTGTGCATGACGCTGCCGTCCGGCGCGTCGACGACGATCTCGACCGTGAAGCCGAAAGCCTGGCCGTACCAGGCAATGGCCTCGCGGGCGTTCTCGCAGTACACGGCCGACGACAGGCGCGGCCAGCCGGGTGGGGTGGGTTTCATCGCGGTCTCCGAGGAGCTGGGGTGCGGTTCAATCCTCGCACCCAGTCACCGGCGCCGCCACACCATGAAACTGATCGCCTGCCTGCTGACGCTGCTCTGCGCCCTGCCCGCAGCCCATGCGCAGGACGCCCCCGCCGCTTACGACGCCGCCAAGGCCCAGGCCTGGGGTGCCAACGAGCAGGGCCTGCGCCCTTACGTCTTCGTGCTGCTGAAGACCGGCCCCAACCGCATGCCCGACGGCCCGGCGCGCAATGAGATGTTCCAGGGCCACTTCGCCAACATGACGCGCCTGGCCAAGGAGGGCCTGCTTGTCTATGCCGGCCCGCTGGACGGCAAGGAAGGCCTGCGCGGCCTGTTCATCTTCGCCACCGCCGACCTGGAGGCCGCCCGCAAGGCCGTGGACACCGACCCGGTCATCGTCAACGGCGAGATGGTGGCCGAGCTGCACAAGCACTTCGGCTCGGCGGCGCTGCTGGCGGTCAACGAGTGGCACCCGAAGCTGATCAAGCCCAAGCCCTGAGCCGCGCCTGCCACGCGGCTCCGTTACGCTCGCGGCCCTCTGGGGAGGGAAAACAATGCGACGGACGGTTGCGGCGCTAGGCTGCGCAACGACTTTGGGGCTGGTGGCGTGCGGCGGCGGTGGTGGAAGCAGCGGCAATGGTGACGTGCCGGGCGGAACGCCCGAGTTGCGCATTGCAGCGATCGCGGACGACACCGGCCGCGTGCCCAGCGGCGTCGTGCAGACGCGCCGTGTGGAGGTTCGCAATGTCGGCAACGCCCGCGCGCTGGCCGTCATGGTCTCGGCCAGCACGGACGCACAGGCCCTGCAACTGCCGCTGAGCTGCGAATCCGCCGGCTGTACCCAGCGCAGCGACGGCGGCGTGGAAATTGCCGAGATCCCGGCCGGCAGCACGGTGCTGCTGCGCCAGCCGCTTCGGGTCAAGCCCGGCCATCGCGGTGCAGTGGTGACCGAATGGCAGGCGAGCGGCGGTGGTAGCGCCCGGTGGCGGCAGGAGTTGACGGCCTACATCGCCGACCTGGCCGTGACGGTCGGCGAACCGACGGGCACCGCGCCAACGCGCAACTACGAGGTCACGCTGGCCAACGCGGGGCCGGACGAGGCGGCCGACGCGAGCTGGACGCTGCTCACGCCGACGGGTCAGACCTGGCGCGTCACCGGTTGCGCGGCCAGCACCGGGGCGAATTGCCCGGCCACGCTGGGCGAGACGATGAAGCTGGCCCGCCTGCCCGCCGGCGGCAGCGTCAGGCTGCAGGTGCAGATGCAGGAGTCGGCCGATTCCCGCGTGAACGGCCTCGCCAGCCGGGCCGACGCGGCCGGCGACCCGGACCCGCGCAATAACGAGGCCAGGAGCGGCATGGCCGCCGCGTATCTCCTCTTCATGACCGACCTGGAAGGCCGCCACTACCGGTTGAACCTGGGCCTTGGCCCGGGGCAACCGCTGCGTGCCATCGCGGCGGATGTGGACTACCGCGCCGGCTTCTGGGTCGACGTGACGGGCGCCGGCTTCCTGGGCGATATGGGCAGCGTGAACCCAGCTTGGAGCCGTGGCCTGCTGAGCTTCCAGGGGCCGGTGCGCGTGTTCGGCCTCGACATCGGCGGCATGCGCAAGCCCCATGTGGCGCCGCGCGACCTGGTCACGCAGTTGAGCGAGCTGGAGGGCTTCAGCTTCACCGTGTTGGGCTCGCGGGCCGACGCCAACGGCAAGGCGCTGGATGCCTACGCCGGCTCGGCGCGCTTCCAGGACGGCGTACTGCTGCTCTGCCTGCCGGATACCCCGACGCCGTTTTCGCAATGCCCGGCCGCGCGCCTGAGCCGCTTCGAGGCAGCCATGGCGGGCAGCGAAGTCGAGCTGGTGTCGCGCGACCGGGTGATGCGGCTGCGGGCGGCGCGCAGTGCCGACGGGCCGATCCTGATTTCCTCGTCGCGGGACGCCACGGCCGGCACGAGCGAGTTCTGGATGGGCTTGCCCGTCGCCGCCGCGGCCTACCTCTTCTCCAACGACGGCGTGGTGACCGAAGCCACCTTCGAAAGTGCCAGCGGCCGATCCGCCGCCGTGATGGCCAGCATCGGCCGCAACACTGACGACCAACCGGACATCACGGGCGCGACGAGGGGTGTGCCCAACAGCTATCTCCTCTACCAGTTCGCGATCGGCCCGCTGGACATCTGCAACCTCAGCGGCGTCATGTCGGCCAGCGGCCAGCCGGGCCTGTACCGGGGAAGCTTGCGTGGCGACGTGGCGAGCGCGACCAGCAACGGCATGACCGTAAGCGGGCGAGCCTGCTTTGCCGGCGCCGTCCATCATGCGCAGACGTCCAACGTCGCCGTCTTCGTCGGCGCACCTGGCAGCACGTTGATGGGTCGCTGGCTGATCACGGCCCGCTAGGTCCGTGCTGCAGCCGCGCCACGAGCGGCTAAGCTGCCGCCCGTTCTCAAGGGAGGCTTCTCAACATGATCCTGGGCATCGACCTGGGCACCACGCACAGCGCAGCGGCGGTGTTTCGCGACGGCGCGCCCGTCCTCATTCCCAACGCCCACGGCGACTATCTGACGCCGTCCGCCGTCAGCTTGGACGAGCAAGGCCACACCCTCGTCGGCCTGGCCGCGCGCGAGCGTGCCGGCCTGCATGCCCAGTCCACCGCGCTGGCCTTCAAGCGCTGGATGGGCAGTGACAAGGCGCTGACGCTGCGCACGGGCAAGCACGAGAAAACCTTGCGCGCCGAGGAGCTGTCGGCCCTGGTGCTGCAGACGCTGAAGGCTGATGCCGAGGCCTTCCTGGGTGAGGCCATCACCGAGGCCGTCATCACCGTGCCGGCCTACTTCAACGAGGCGCAGCGCCGCGCCACGCGCACGGCGGGCGAGATCGCCGGGCTCAAGGTCGAGCGCCTGCTCAACGAGCCCACTGCGGCCGGCCTGGCCTATGGCCTGCAGGAGCGGCCGGAGCACAGCAGCTTCCTGATCTTCGACCTGGGCGGCGGCACCTTCGACGTGTCGGTGCTGGAATATTTCGACGGCGTGGTGGAGGTGCGCGCCAGCGCGGGCGACACGCGTCTGGGCGGCGAGGACTTCAGCCGTGTCATCGCGCAGCTATTCGCCAGGCAGTGCGAGGCTCTGAGCGCCGAAGAGCGCCAGGCCTGGTTCGAGGGCGAGACCTGGTGGCGCCTGGCCGAGCAGGCCAAGCGCGACCTGGGCGAGCGCGACAGCGCCGAGGTCAGCACCGTCTGGCGCGAGCGCACGCTGACCGCGACGCTGAGCCGCGCCGACTTCGAGACCGCCTCGCAGGAACTGCTACAGCGCCTGCGCCGCCCCATCGAACGCGCGCTGGCCGATGCCCAGCTCGACCCCGCCGGCCTCGCCGAAGTCGTGCTGGTGGGCGGCGCCACACGCATGCCCATGGTGCAAAAGCTCGTCACGCGCCTGTTCCAGCGCCTGCCGCTGCGCAAGCTCGACCCCGACCTGGCCATCGTCATGGGTGCGGCCGTGCAGGCCGGCCTGAAGGCGCGCGACGCGGCGCTGGACGATGTCGTGCTGACCGACGTGATGCCCTACTCGCTGGGCATCATTGCGGCCAGCCAGGTGAACGGCCACTTCGTCACCGATCGCTTCTCGCCCATCATCGAGCGCAACACGCCGGTGCCGGTCTCGCGCGTGGAGCGCTATCACACGGTGGCCGACCAGCAGCGCCAGATCCTCATCGACGTGCGCCAGGGCGAGTCGCCCGTGGGCTCCGAGAACCTGGGCCTGGGCAAGCTGGCAATCCCGCTGCAACCGGTGCCGGCCGGCGAGGCGGGCGTGGAGGTGCGCTTCACCTACGACGCCAACGGACTGCTCGAAGTCGAGGCCCATGAGACGCCCAGCGGCAAGCGCCACGAACTCATCATCGAGAGCCAGGGCGCGCGCCTGTCGCCCGCCGAACTCGCCGCCACGCGCGAACGCCTGCAGGCGCTGAAGCGCCATCCACGCGACGAACAGGACAACCGCTACCAGATCGAGCGCGCCAAGCGCCTGTTCGAGGACCGCCTGGGTAACGACCGCGTCATGCTGCAGGACTGGCTGGCCGGCTTCGAGGCCGCGCTGCAGACCCAGAACTCGCGCACCATCCGCACCGCACGCCAGCAATTCAAGGAAGCGCTGGACAGCATCGATACCTCGTTCCGGTTCTGAGCGCCATGTGGGAACAGGACTGGGCCCTGCTGGGCATTGAACCGACGACCGAGTTGGGCGCGATCAAGAAGGCCTACGCGCTGAAGTTGCGCGTCACGCGGCCGGATGATGATGCAGAGGCTTATCAGGCGCTGCGCGGGGCCTACGAGCGAGCGCAGCAGTGGGTGAAGTTGCAAGAGGCCCAGCCCGCCGAAGCGGCCAGCACAGAGCTTGTCGCGCCTGAGGCAGCGCTTGCGGCCGAAGTCGTTGACGCGGCGGACGACGAGCAGCCGCCGACACCCGACTCGGCCGAGCACGCCGTCAGGCGCTTGCACGCGTTGTGGCGCCAGCAGGGCACGCCCGCGCTGCTGGCTGAGTGGCCCGCTGTGCACTCGATGCTGGACGCCCAGCCGCTGGCGGAGCGGGCCGAATGGTCAGAGTATTTCGCACACTGGGTCGTGGAGCAGGATGACCTGCCCGACACCTTCGTCGACGCGCTCAACGGCTATTTCGACTGGCAACAGGACTTCCGCGCGGAGCGCCAGATCGGTAAGAAGCTCGCCGAAGCCGTCCGGCAGGCGCTGCGTGATCGCCAGTCACGACAGCGTGCGCAAGACATCCAGCGGGCGGTGCGTGATCGGCACCCGCCACCCGAGCCACCCAGGCCGCCTGAACCGCCAAGCGAGGCGTTGAAGGAGCAGGTCAGGCCATTGCGCGAGCTTGACGAACTGCGCTTCGGCGGCGCGCAGGCGCTGTGGCTCGCGCTGCTGCTGCGGCCCAAGCTGGCGCGGCTCCTGTACAGCCTCGATCAACGCACGCTGGAGCAATGCGGCATCGACCCGCTCATGCGAAGCTCCCTGGACCGGCAACTGGCAAGGGCCAGGCTGTTGCGCGCCGGAGTGCTGAGTGGGTTGGTGCTCGTACTGTTCCTGCTGAAGCCAGACGAAGCGGACACGGCAACGGTACGCATGATCATGTGGTGCATGGGAGTAATCAGCTGGCTCAGCGTCAGCCACCTCCTTGGAGCAGTCATGCACCAAGGGCTGTCTCCGGAGGTTCCCGACGGGCCTGCGCAGCGATGGCGGCGGCATCCACGGCAACCGGCCGCAGGCCTGGGGTTGATCGCCGTTGCCGCGGCAGTGGCCGCATGCGGCCAATACTGGGACCTCACAACCCTGGCGTTGCCAATCCCCGCTCACACGGCTGGGTTGCTGCAGACGTTGTTGGACGCGGCGCCGTGGATCGTGCTCTGGGTGGGCACGACGCTGGCCTGGCCACTACATCCGATCGTCAGCCCCGCCTGTGTCGGCTTGCTCGTGCCGGTGGCCGGACTGCTGTTTGGATGTGCATCTCCGGTCGCCCCATGGGCCAGCGTGATGGCAATCGCGCTGCTTTACGTGCTGTTGGGCGCGGCACGTTTCGAGGGCAGGTTGGGCGGCAACATCGTGCTCGACAACGTCTGCCGCCCGATCACGCACACGCTGATGATGGCCATGCGTTGGGGCTGGGTCTTCGCACTGCTGCCTAGCCTTCTGACGCTTGCCTATCTACTCTCCTCGCGGCCGCCCCCGTCGGTGCCCAGCCTCATGCTGGCCTGCGTGCTGCTGACGCTGGCGCTGCAGCAGTTGCAGCACCGCATCGAGCCCTGGGCACTGGAGAGACTCAGCCGCGCTTGAGCACCTTGGCCACCGGATTCGGCCTCAACCTGAACGCATCCGGCATCCCCGAGCCCAGCAGCGGGCGCAGGTAGAGGCGGAAGGCGTCGGTCACGTCGGTGCCGCTCTCGGTGATGAAGTGGTCTTCCATCGTGCGCGTCTTGCCGGCCACGGCGGTCAGCGGCAGCAGTTCGTAGTCGACCGAGTAATAGCCCACGCGCTTGATGGCGACGGATCCGTCACGATCGCCGTGGAAGGCGTATTGCACGGCCTTCTCGCCGACCTCGCGGGCCTCGCGTTGGTCCACATCGGACACGCAGCCGAGGAAGCTGCGTTGCAGATAGCCGAAGGTGTCGCCACGCACGCGCTTGATGCCCAGCTTGGTCTTGATTTCCTCGCACAGCAGGTCGGCCAGCGCGCCGGTGCCGCTGAGTTGCACGTTGCCATGCGCGTCGCGCTCCAGGTCGCCCGCGAGCTTGGACAGCATGGGCGTGCCCGACGCGTCGTGGATGCCCTCGCTGACGGCGATGACGCAGCGGCCGTAGCGCTCGTAGGTGGCCTTCACGTCGCGCAGGAAGTGCTCAGTGTCGAAGTGGCGCTCGGGCAGGTAGATGAGGTGGGGGCCGTCGTCGTCGAACTTCTTGCCGAGGGCTGCGGCGGCGGTCAGGAAGCCGGCGTGCCGACCCATGACGACGCCGACGTAGATGCCGGGCAGGGACGCGTTGTCGAGGTTGGCGCCGGCAAAGGCCTGGGCCACGAAGCGCGCGGCGGAGGCATAGCCGGGCGTGTGGTCGTTGCCCACCAGGTCGTTGTCGATCGTCTTGGGGATGTGCACGCAGCGCAGCGGGTAGCCGCCGGCCTGGGCCTCTTCCGAGACGATGCGCACGGTGTCGGACGAATCGTTGCCGCCGATGTAGAAGAAGTGCGTGATGCCATGCGCCTTCAGCACCGTGAAGATCTCGTGGCAGTAGGCGGCGTCGGGCTTGTCGCGCGTGGAGCCCAGCGCCGAGGACGGCGTGTTGGCCACCAGCTCCAGGTTGTGGCTGGTCTCCTGCGTGAGGTCGACGAAGTCCTCGGTGACGATGCCGCGCACGCCGTGGCGCGCACCGTAGACCTTGCCCACACCGGCCTGCCGCCGCGCTTCGAGCACGACGCCGACGAGGCTCTGGTTGATGACGGCGGTGGGGCCGCCACCTTGGGCGACGAGGATCTTGGCGAGACTCATGAACGCTCCTGGCTTGTCGAGAGGACGGCGGAGTTTAGGACCCCGCCGCTCGGACGCAATCAGGGGTTCAGCGAACCATCCAGGCTTCGAGTTGATCCGCCGGCATCGGTCGCGCGAACAGCCAGCCCTGGCCTTCGTGGCAGCCCAGGCCGATGAGGTATTGGCGCTGCTCCTCGGTCTCTATGCCTTCGGCGATCACGGTCAGGCCCAGGCCGCGGCCGAGGTTGATGACCATCTGCGCGATGGTGGAGCCGGCAGTGGAGGACTGCGCTTCCTGCACGAAGGCGCGGTCGATCTTGAGGCGGTCCACCTGCAGCTGGCGCAACTGGCTGAGCGACGAAAAGCCGGTGCCGAAGTCGTCGATGGCGACGCTGAAGCCGAGCTGCTTGATGTCGGCCAGCACGCGCAGCACGAGGTCGGCGTCCTCCATGGCCATGGACTCGGTGATCTCGAGTTCCATGTGCTCGCCCTCGACACCTGCGTCCTTCAAGGCGCGGGCCAGCGTGTCGAGAAAGCCCGGGTGGCGGAACTGCGCCATCGAGATGTTGACGGCCATGCGGAAGTCGTTGTGGCCCAAGGCACGCATCTTGGCGAGCTGCTGGCAGGCCGTGCGCACGACGAACTCGCCGATGGGAATGATGAGACCGCTCTGCTCGGCCAGCGGGATGAACTGGTCGGGCGGGATGAAGCGGCCGTCCGTCGTGCGCCAGCGCAGCAGCGCCTCGGCGCCGATGATGCGGCTGGTTTCCAGCTCGACCTGCGGCTGATAGACGACGAAGAGCTGGCTCTCCTCGAAGCCGGTGCGCAGGCCCTTGAGCAGCTTGAAGCGCTCGCGCGCGTCGCTGCCCATCGCCGCCGAGAAATATTGGGATGAGCCGCGCTGCTGCTGCTTGGCGCGCTTGAGCGCGATCTGAGCATCGAGTAGCAGCTCGGAGCCGACGGCCTTGGATTCGCCCAGCCGCACGAGGCCGGTGGTGGCCGAGAGCTGCAGGCGCTCCCCGGCCACCATGAAGGGCTCGGCGAAGACGTCCTGCACGGTCTCCGGGCAGACCTTGGCATGCTCGCCGAGGACCCCGAAGGTGTCGGCGCCGACGCGCGCCATGGCCGTGTTGCGGCCCAGCACCTCGCTCAGGCGGTGCACCACGGCTTGCAGCACCTGGTCGCCGAAGTGGTGGCCGAAGGCGTCGTTGATGTCGGCGAAGTCGTCGATGTCGATCAGCGCCAGGGTGACGCCGGCCGGGTCCTTCAGGTTCTTGTCGAGCAGCTCGACGAAGCGGTTGCGGTTGGGCAGGCGCAGCAACGGGTCGTTGTAGGCCTGGTCCAGCAGCTGGCTGTACAGCACGACGTTCTCGAAGCCGACGGCGATGTTGGAGCAGAAGGCGCGCAGCAGCTGCTGATCCAGTTCGTCCAGCTCGCGGCCGACATCCACCAGCGCGGCCATCGCACGGCCCTCGCCCATGCCGAAGTACAGGCAGGTGCCGTCGTCGTAGACGTTGCGCTCTTCCTGCAGGCAGCGCTCCAGGCGCTGGCGCACGTTGGGGATCTTGACCTGGGCCAGCGGCCGGTCGATGAGGCCGCTGTACTGGCCGGCTGCCGCCACGATACGGACCTCGTCGCCCGTCTCGCCGCCGACCTGCGCGCAGACCAGGCCTTCGGGGAGCATGCCCAGCAACGCGCAGAGCTGGGTCACGACACCCTCGGCAAAGCGGCTCAGGCCACGCATGCGCGACAGCGACGCACTGCTCTCGACGATCATCTCCAGCCCGCGGCGGTTGGCCTCCAGCGCGCAGATCTGGCGGTAGGAGCGCACGGCGGCAGTCAGCACCGTGTAGAGGCGCGTGCGGGTCAGCTCGGACTTGGTCTTGTAGTCGTTGATGTCATAGGCCTGCACCGTCTCGATCTCGGGCGCATAGCCGGGCTGGCCGGTGCGCAGCACGATGCGCACGGCCTTCAGGTCCAGCTCCTCGCGGATGTGTCGCACGAGCTGCAGGCCGGCGTCCTCGGTCTCCATGACGACGTCGAGCAGCACGACGGCGAGGTCTTCCTCGCTGGCGAGCAGTTGCCGCGCCTGGGCGGCGGACGAGGCGTGCAGAAAGATGAGGGGCTGGTCCTCGACGGTCAGGCCCTGCATGGCCAGTTCAGTGGCCTTGTGGACGTCGCCGTCGTCGTCGACGATGAGGATGCGCCAGGGCCGATCTTGCGGGCGGTGCTCGCCTTCTACAGGCTCGGGCTCGTCGAGCAGTTCGAGCAGATCGTCGTCAACGGCGGACGTGGTTTCTTGCATGGGGGCGAGGACTCCGGCGGCCGCAGCAGCAGCTTCGTCGATCAGGACACGCAAGCGTAGTGCATCCGTGGAACCGTTGCCACGAAAAGCGCGGGCATATGCCCGGCAGTTCGGCTCAACGTTTACCGGGTTTGCCCGGACGCGATGCGGGCGCGCGGGCCGCGCCTGTCACGCGCGGCGGCAGGCCGGTGTGCTGGGTCAAGAGCTGGCCCTTGCGCGGCGTGACCGGCTTTGCGGCAGGTTGCGCAACAGGCTTGGCGGTCGTGGAGTTCTTGCGCCGGGCGCTGTCGTAACTCCCGTCGGTCAACGGCTGATAGCTCGGGATCAGGTGGTGCTTGCCGTTGCCGATCAGATCGGCGCGGCCCATGGCCTTGAGCGCCTCGCGCAGCAGCGGCCAGTGGTTGGCATCGTGGTAGCGCAGGAAGGCCTTGTGCAGCCGGCGGCGGCGCTCGCCACGCACGATGTCGACCTTCTCGCCGCGTGTCTCGTCACGACTGATGCCCTTGAGCGGGTTGAGCCCGGAGTGGTACATCGCCGTGGCCGTGGCCATCGGGCTGGGGTAGAAGGTCTGCACCTGGTCGGCGCGGAAGCCGTTCTTCTTCAGCCACACGGCCAAGTTCATCATGTCTTCGTCGCTGGTGCCGGGGTGGGCGGCGATGAAGTACGGGATCAGGTACTGCTTCTTGCCGGCGGCGGCGCTCGCGGCCTCGAACATCTGCTTGAAGCGGTCGTAGCTGCCGATGCCCGGCTTCATCATCTTGGACAGCGGCCCGCCCTCGGTGTGCTCGGGCGCGATCTTCAGGTAGCCGCCGACGTGGTGCGTGACGAGTTCCTTCACGTACTCGGGCGACTGCACGGCGAGGTCGTAGCGCAGGCCTGAGCTGATCAGGATCTTCTTCACGCCCCGCAAGGCCCGCGCGCGGCGGTACATCTTGATGAGCGGGTCGTGGCTGGTGTTGAGGTTGGAGCAGATGCCCGGATAAACGCAGCTGGGCTTGCGGCAGGCCGCCTCGATCTCGGGGCTCTTGCAGCCGATGCGGTACATGTTGGCCGTCGGGCCGCCGAGGTCCGACACGATGCCGGTGAAGCCCTTGACCTTGTCGCGCATCTCCTCGATCTCGCGGATCACGGAGTCTTCCGAGCGGCTTTGGATGATGCGCCCCTCGTGCTCGGTGATGGAGCAGAAGGTGCAGCCGCCGAAGCAGCCACGCATGATGTTCACGCTGAAGCGGATCATTTCCCAGGCCGGGATCTTGGTCGCGCCGTCGTGGCTGCCGGCTTCGTCCGCATAGCTCGGATGCGGGCTGCGCGCATAGGGCAGGTCGAAGACGTGATCCATCTCCGGCGTCGTCAGCGGAATGGGCGGCGGGTTGATCCACAGATCGCGTTCGCCGTGGCGCTGCACCAGCGCACGGGCGTTGCCGGGGTTGGTCTCCAGATGCAGCACGCGGTTGGCGTGGGCGTAGAGCACCGGGTCGCTCTTGACCTGCTCGTAGGCCGGCAGGCGCACGACGGTGTGCTCGCGCGGCGGCAGCGCAAGCCGGCCGGTTTTCTTGCTCAGATGCAGCTGGATGGGCTTCGAGCCGTCGGCGGCCGGCGGCGTGGCGCAGGAGGCGCCCTTGTCGGCAGCCGTTTCTTCCACCGTCTGGTAAGGGCTGATCAGCTCATCGATGCGGCCCGGGCGGTCCACCTCGGTCGAGTCCAGCTCGAACCAGCCTTCGGCCGTCGGGTCGTCGGTACGGCGCATGAAGGCGGTGCCGCGCACGTCGGTCAGGCTTTCAATCGGCTCGCGGCGTGCCAGGCGGTGGGCGATCTCGATGATGGCGCGCTCGGCGTTGCCGTAGACGAGCAGGTCAGCCTTGGCATCGACCAGCACGGAGCGGCGGACCTTGTCCTGCCAGTAGTCGTAATGGGCGATGCGGCGCAGCGAGGCCTCGATGCCGCCGATGACGACGGGCACATCCTTGAAGGCTTCCTGGCAGCGCTGCGTGTAGACCAGCGTGGCGCGGTCGGGGCGCTTGCCGCCGCCGCCGCCGGGCGTATAGGCGTCGTCGCTGCGGATTTTTCGATCAGCCGTGTAACGGTTGATCATCGAATCCATGTTGCCGGCCGCGACGCCGAAGAACAGGTTGGGCTTGCCCAGCGCCTTGAAGGGCTCGGCCGATTGCCAGTCCGGCTGGGCAATGATGCCGACGCGGAAGCCCTGGGCCTCCAGCGTGCGGCCGATGACGGCCATGCCGAAGCTGGCGTGGTCGACGTAGGCGTCGCCGGTGACGATGATGATGTCGCAGGAATCCCAGCCGAGCTGCTCCATCTCCGCCCGGGTCATGGGCAGAAACGGCGCGGGGCCGAAACGCTTGGCCCAGAACGGGCGGTAAGCGGTCAGCGCCTTGGGCGGTTGGGGCAGTGCGGACATAAGACGTGGATTGTCGGTGGACAGGCCCAGAAAGCACAAAGCCCGCGCTAAGCGCGGGCTTCACTCAACGGCCGAAGCCGTGAGGGATTACAGCGAACGGATGTTCGAAGCTTGCAGACCCTTGGGGCCTTGCTTGACTTCGAATTCAACCTGGGCGCCTTCGGCCAGGGTGCGGAAGCCGCCGTTGTTCTTGATTTCGCTGTGGTGGGCGAACAGGTCCTTGCTGCCGTCGGCCGGCGTGATGAAGCCGAAGCCCTTGCCGTCATCAAACCATTTGACGGTGCCGGTTTGCATGGTGCTCATGAGATTTCCTTGGTGTCGTTACTGAATTCGCCCGCAGCCCGAGCGGCTGCGGCAAAACACAACACTCAAGATCAGACGCAACGGGCGCCCGGTGGCAAATGCCGACCGAAGCCAAAGATTGTACTGGGTCAGGCGGCAAAGTGGGGGCGGATCGCAATTGCGACGCCACGACCGCGCGGCGAACTGCTGTCGACGCGGCTTTCCTCGAACACCGCGCAGGCGCATTCACGGCAGGCGCCGCAGGCCGTAGCCACGCGCAGGTCGTCCTGCAAGGCCTCGAAATTCGGGCAGCCGCTGGAGGCGGCAATCGCGATGTCGCGATCAGAGACTCGGTGGCAGACACAGACAATCATGGGCACGAAGTCTAATGCGAATCGGTCTCATTTGCAGAAAGAGCGGTTTTGACTAAGGGCTTTCTGTCGGGATACTGCGGCCCAATGTCACGAATTCGGAGCACTCCATGAAAGGCGACCCCCAAGTCATCGCCCACCTCAACGCCCAGCTCAAGCTGGAGCTGACGGCCATCAACCAGTATTTCCTGCATGCCCGCATGCTGAAGAACTGGGGCCTGCTGAAGATGGCCAAGCACGAGTACGACGAGTCCATCGAGGAGATGAAGCACGCCGACAAGCTCATCGAGCGCGTGCTGACGCTGGACGGCCTGCCCAACCTGCAAGACCTCGGCAAGCTCTACATCGGTGAGAACGCCGTCGAGACGATGGAGTGCGACCTGAAGATCGAGAAGGCCGGCTATGCCCATCTGAAGGACGCCATCGCCTACTGCGAGAGCGTGCGCGACTATGTCTCCCGCGAGCTGTTCGTGCAGATCCTGGACGACACCGAGGAACACATTGACTACCTCGAAACCCAGCTGGAGCTGGTGACGACCGTGGGCGTGCAGAACTATCTCCAAAGCCAGATGGGCGATCCCAGCTAAGCCATCCGGAAGTCACGGCGGGTTAGTCCGGAGTAACAAGACCGGACTCCCGCGCTCAATAGGGGCATGCAAGTTCTGCAGGCCCCTTTTTTATGCAGCCGCCCGTCATGAGCTGGCTGACCCGGCTCGGCTTCGTTGCGCCGGCAGGAGCGCAGGCGGACGACGGCGTGCTGCTGGCGCGCTTGGCGGCGGGTGACGCCGATGCACTGGCCCTGCTCTATCGGCGCGAGAGCGGTTCGGTCTACCGCTACGCGCTGGCGCTGGCCGGTGACGAAGCCGCCGCGCTGGACGCGGTGCAGGAGGCCTTCGCCCAGTTGCTGCGCGGCCCCCAGGGCTACCAGGCCGGCCGTGGCTCGCTGGGCGCCTACCTGGCCGGCATGGCCCGCCACCAGTTGCTGAGCCAGTGGCGCGACGCCCGCCGTCATGTGCCGCTGGACGATTCGCTGGCTGACGACGAGCACGCCGAACCCACACCCTCAAGTGACGCCCGCCTTGCCCAGGCCCAGCAGCAGGACAGCCTCTGGGCCGGCATCCGCCGCCTGAGCTGGCCGCAGCGCGAGGCCCTCGTCCTCGTCGACCTGCAGGAACACAGCTACGACGCCGCCGCAAACATCGCCGGCATCAGCGTCGACGTGCTGCGCACCCGCCTGCACCGCGCACGCCAGCGCCTGGCCGAACTGCTGGCCGTGGGAGAACGCTCATGAACCCCGACGACACCCCCGCCTGGCTGCGGCCGGCCCGCGCCGAGTTCGCGCGACTGCGGCCCGACGCCGAGCAGGACACCGGCTTGCTGGCACGGTTGACTCAACAACTGCAGGCGCGCCACGCGGTCGACGCGAATGAGCCGCGCTGGCTGCGCCGCCTGGCCTGGGGCAGCGGCGCGCTGGGCGCCACGGCCGCCGTGCTGCTGAGCGCCGTGCTGCTGCTGGATCCGCCCGACAACCGCGCCKCCTCGGTTGTCGCAGCCGGCAGCGGCTTCATCCCCCTGGTGCCCGAGCGCGAGTTCCGCGCCGCGCTCGCCGCCGGGCGCAGCGCCGCTGTCTGGTTGCAGCCCGCCGAGCTGCCGCGCGAGCGCCTGGCGCTGCTGGGCCTGCCCTTTGACGCCGCACGCGCCGACGAGCCGGTGCGCGCCGAGCTGATGTTGAACCCGCTCGGCCAGGTGCTGGCCGTGCGCATCCTGAACTGACCCGCTGGAGACCCGACCATGAAGAAGCCCCTGACAAGCCTGACCCTGTGCGCCCTCGCCGCCTGCGCCGTCGCGCAGGACACCGATGGGCTGCGGCTCAACATCGAACGCGAAGTGGCACTGGCACTGGCCGACCTGCCGGTGCAACTGGCGCTGGGCGACCAGGCCCTGAGCTTCGCCGGCCGGGAGCTGGAGGCGGAGCGCGTCGTCAAGGGCGCGCCCTATTGCGCGACCGCCGTGCATGAGAACGTGCAGGCCCTGGCCGACGGCAACCGCATCGTGCGCAGGCAGCAAAGCCAGCTCTGCCGCGACGGCGAAGGGCGCACGCGGCGCGAGGTGCAGCGCGAGGGCGGGCCCAAGGTCGTCTACCTGAACGACCCGGTGGCCAAGGAAAGCTGGGTCATCCACCCCGAGCAGAAGCGCGTGCAGCGGCTGCGCGGCAGCACTGTGTCGTTCCGCGGTGGCGACGACGCCGCGCACGCAGCCTGGCAGGCCTCGATGCAGGACTGGGGCGAGCGCATGAAGGAGCAGGCCGGGCGCTGGCGGGAATGGGGCGCCCGCGTGGCCGAGCGGGCCCGCAGCGTGGACGCCGAGCGCGTGCGCATCCGCGCGGCGGGAGGCGAACCGGGCATCGTCATCGAGCAGGAACTCATCGCGCCGCCGGCGCCATCAGCGCCAGGCGCCAGCGGCCTCGAGCGCCGCCGCGAACTGCGCGTCCTGCGCGCCAGCGAAATGCCCGCGCCGCCCGCCTTGCCGGCGCTGCCAGCGCCCATGGCCATCCCCGTGCCGCCCATGCCACCGCTGCTGCTGAACGGCCCGCTGCTGCCGCGCGAAGGCGGCACCACGACGGCGCTGGCGCCCAAGGAGATCGACGGCGTCAAGGTCAACGGCGAGCGCACGACCTGGACCATCGCCGCCGGCAAGATCGGCAACGAGAAGCCCATCGTCATCAGCCGCGAGGTGTGGCGCAGCCCGGAGCTGATGCTGACCGTGTCCAGCCGCGACGCCGACCCGCGCCAGGGCGAGCAGAACTACCGGCTGGAAAAGATCAAGCGCGGCGAGCCCGACCCGGCGCTGATGAAGCCGCCAGCGGATTACACAAGCGCCCCTCGCCCAGTCGCGCGCCGCTGAACGCGGGCGCGCCTGGTCGGTCCCCCGAGGGGACGGCGATGCACGCGGCATTGAGCCTCGTGCACATCGCCCAACGGGCCGGCTTGGGAGCGGCCCGGCGCTCGGCCCGAATTACCAGGCCTATTCGGCGGCCGGCGCCGCCGGCTTCAGCATCGTGGCGATGTTGTGCGCCAGCCCGGTGATGCCCTGGTTGGACAGGCCCGCGTCGTGCATGACGGCGTCGACGATGGGCTTGGCGACCTGGTATTGCAGCGCCGAGTTCATGACCTGCTCGGGGAAGGTGGCGCCGGCTGATGCGCCGCCTTCAGAGCCGCCCCCCTGCCCACCCGGCATGCCGTTCACCTGGACGATGCGGATGGAGTCGATCTTCTCCATGGGCTTGACCGCCTCGGCCAGGATGGCGGGCAGTTGCTGCAGCAGCTGGGTGCGCACCTGCAGGTCGACCTGAGCGGCTGACAGCGTGTTCAACGCCTCGTTGATCGCGCGGCGGCCCTCGGCCTCGGCGATGGCCGCGGCCTGCTTGGCCTTGGCCTCGATGGTCAGCGCCTCGGCGCGGTCGATGGCCGCTTCCTTCTCAGCCGACGCCGACACCTTCACCGCGATGGCGTTCTGCTCGGCATCCTTGCTCGCCTCGATGAGCTGAATCGCCTTGTCGCGCTCGGCCACAGCCACCTGGCGCGCGGTGTTGACGGTTTCCTCAGCCTTCACGGCCTCGGCGCGCGCGAGGTTGGCGGCCGCGTCGGCCTCGGACTGCTCGCGTGACTTGGTGGCGATGGCGATCTGCGTGTCCTGGCGCGCGATCTCGACCTGCTTGCGCTGCTCGGCGCGCTTCATCTCGGTCTGGCGCTCCTGCTCGATCTCGCGCGTCTGGATGACCAGCGTCTTCTCGATCTCGGCCGCCTTGATCTCGCGCTCGGCCTCGATGCGGCGCTGGCCCACCTGGCGCTCGGCTTCGATCTTCACCGTCTCGGCCTCACGGTGGCGCTCGGCCTGCTGCGACGCGATCTGCGCCGACTGCTCGGCCCGCGCCATCTCGATCTCGCGCTTCTGCGTCAGCGAAGCGAACTCCTGGTCCTTCTCGATGGTCAGCTTCAGGCGTGAGGCTTCGAGGTTCTTGGTGCGCACCTGCACCTCGGTGTCCTGCTCGACGTCGTTGCGCTGCTTGCGGCGCGCCTCGGTCTGCTCGGTCAGGCGCGTCAGGCCCTCGGCGTCGAAGGCGTTGTTGGGGTTGAAGAACTGCTTGTCCGTCTGATCCAGGCTGGTCAGCGAGACGGACTCCAGCTCCAGGCCGTTCTTCTCCAGGTCCTCGGCCACGGCGTTCTGCACCGCCTGCACGAAGTCGCGCCGCTTGTCCTGCAGCTCCTGGATGGTCATGGTCGCAGCCGTGGCGCGCAGGCTGTCGACGAACTTGTCTTCCACCAGCGCCTTCAGCTCGTTCGGGCTCATGGTGCGCAAGCCCAGCGTCTGGGCCGCCGTACTGACGGCTTCTTCCGTCTGCTTCACGCGCACGAAGAAGGCCGCCGTCACGTCGACGCGCATGCGGTCCTTGGTGATCAGGCTCTCGCGCTCGCGGCGCAGCACCTCGAGCTTGAGCGTGTTCATGTTGACGAGCACGCGCTCGTGGAAGACCGGCAGCACGATGGCGCCGCCGTCCATGATGACCTTCTGGCCGCCCAGGCCGGTGCGCACGAAAGCCAGCTCCTTGGTGCTGCGCTTGTACAGGCGCGCGAAGACGAAGCCGATGGTCAGCAGGCCGACCAGTGCAATGCCGGCAATGCCGGCGATCTCGATGATGTTGTCCATGTTGTCGGTCTCCCTCAGATCAGGTTGGGGTGCGGGTTCGCGATGCAGCGGTAGAACGCACCCAGCTTGCGCACGATCAGTATCTGCGCGCCTTCCTCGAACACTTCGTCGTCCAGGTCGGGCTCGACCATCAGGTAGTGGACGCGGCCATGCGCGTCGCGCACCCGCGCCTGGGCGGCCAGCCCACGGCGCGCTGCACCGCCGCTGATGACACCACCGCGGCCCACCAGCGACTGCTCGCTGACGGCAGTGGTCTCGTCGCGCGGGATGATGTGGGCCACCAGCGACCCGAGGCCGCGCACCGTGGCCAGCCCCGGCGGCACGGCCAGCAACCCCGCCAGCCAGGCGGGCAAAAAGCCGCCGAGCAGGTTGAAGGCCACCTTCTGCAGCGCATAGCCGAACAGCGCATAGCCCAGCAGGAAGAGCAGCAGCAGCACCAGCGCCGGCACGCGCCCGAGATGCAGCCAACCGAGCACCTTGTCCGTGCCGGTCTCGACCGAGTGGTCGGGCAACCAATGGTCGATGAGATTGCTGGGGCTGAGCGCGACCAGCATGCCCAGGCCCTCCAGCAGCGCAATGGCCACGATCAGCGCCACGGCGACGCCGAAAGGCAGGGTTTCGGGCGAGGTGAACAGGTTCATCGAAACGTTCCTGGATTGCGGACGGAGGTGAGTGTCATGCCTGGCCGGCCTTGATTTGAGCCAGCCGCTCGGCGATCTTGTGGTCGCGCACCAGCTCGTCCAGTTCGCGCAGCTTGGCTTCCTGCTTCAGGTCGCCGGCTTGCTGCGTTCCGTCCAGGCCAGTCTGGCGCTGGAAAATCTTGTCGAAGGCATCAGTGACCTTGCCCAGGCGCTGCTCCACGTTGGACTGCCCCTGAGGTTGAGCAGCGGATTCGGCCGCCGTGCGGCTCTTGCGGAACTCGGCCAGCGCCTCCTGCATCTCGCGCTTCTTGGCCAGCAATGCAGCGGTGAAGCCCTGCAGTTCCTGTTCCTGGCGGGCCAGGTCGGCCAGCGTCGTTTCCAGCACGGGGATCTGCGCCTCGATGTCGATCTGGCGCGACACGGCGGCGCGCGCCAGGTCTTCTCGCGCTTCAGCCAGGGCTTGCGCAATCTGGTCGCGCAGGTCCTCGTGGCTGCGGTTGAGCTTGGCGTGCTGCTGCTGGGCCAGGTGGCGATTGGCACTGACGAGGCCGAGTTCGTGGCGCACCTCGTCGATGACGCCGTCGGCCTCGCGGATGGCCTGCTCCATGGCGGCGTGCGGGTTGAGGTCCTCGATCTTGTCCAGCAACGCGTGCACGCTACCGGCAATCACACGGCCCACGCGGGTCTTCAGGGAATCGGCCATCTCAGGCTCCTTTCGCAGTGTTGAGCGCCGAGGCGAGCTCGACGGTGGCGGACAGGTGGCGCTTCACCACCTCGGGGTCGAACGCATGCGCGCCACCGGTGGTGGCCTGGCGCAGCAACGATTCACTGAGCAGCGCGGCGCGGCGCACCAGCGCGTCTTCCAGCTTGGTGGCGTCGTCGGCTGTCGTGGGGGCGCTGCTGATGACCAGGGCCATCAGCGTCGTGACCTGCTCCACCAGCAGGTTGAGCACCTCGGAATGCCGGCCTTCGCTGCCCTCGATGCGCACCATGGCCTCGCGCAGCCGGTGCGTCAGCTCGCGCGACCAGGCATGGGCGGCCACGTAGTCGAAGGCGCCGTCATGCTGGCGCTTGAGCTGGCCCAGCAGCACGCGCAGCTTGTCGCTGTTCGTCGTGGCTCCGTCCACCTGGAGCTGCGCCAGCCACAGGTACAAGTCGCTCGGGATCCGCGCGGACAGCGGCTCCATCGTGATGGTCTGCGTTGCCATGCAGGCACCTGCCTTCAAATGAGTTCCAACGAACACGAATGTATTCGTTTGAATTCATTTGTCAACAACAGCGCGAGGCGACTTTTTGGGAAGCACGTCGCCGCGCCGCAGCCTCAACAGCCAATCGTGTCGTGACAGCCCGCCGAACGAAAGATGTGAGACCGCTTCGCGCCACGAGACAGAAGCAAACAAAGGCTGCCGGAATTCGCGCCGCTGCCCTCAACGACCAGATCAAGACGACCATCACCGTCCAAATCTCCCATCCAGACAACCGTCACACTACTTTCGTAGTCGCCCAGACCGGAATCGCCCAGATCGATGCTGTGTCGGCCGACGGAAACCGTGAGTGGGTAGGACACCAAGTCGCGTGCATCCGCTCCGTCGACATCCCGACGCGCCTCGGCTGGCTGCTCAACCCTGCGCCTGAGCATGAACCGATAGTCGATCCCTTGAATGCGCACAACGGCGGTTGCAGCCGTCGGCCCGTCCGCTACATCTCGACTCTGGGAACTGACAGCTTGCACCGCTTCCAAACCTGGCACGAAGTTCAACGGTCGGCCGCGCAAGCCTGGGATACGAAGCAAAACCAAGGTGTCTGGCTTCGAGCTCGTGATCTCCAGCGAATCAGCAAAGGCTGCTTCGGGCGCAGGCTTCACGTGGACCTGGGCGTTGCTCAAGTGCCAACGATCACCAGCCTTGTGCAAGGCCAGCCAGCCTCCACCCGGCTTTGCGGGTGCCTCGTCACCATGCACCACGCCGGGCCGGAGGATGCGCCATTCGCTCGCTGCGCCAGCGAATCCAGGCAGCAATGCCAACGCAAAAAGCAGCGTCCGAATCAAGCCGCATCCAGCATCTGGCTGAAGAACTTCTCCCCGCTGACCCGCGGCTTGTAGGCCGACACGGCCTTGGCGATGGCCGCGATATGGTCGGGCGTCGTGCCGCAGCAGCCGCCGGCGATGTTCAGGAAGCCGGCCTTGGCGAACTCGCCCACCAGCCGGGCCGTCACTTCGGGCGTCTCGTCGAAGCCGGTGTCGCTCATCGGGTTGGGCAGGCCAGCGTTGGGGTAGCAGCTGACAGCCACCTCGCCCGCCACCTTGGACAGCTCCTCGATGTAGGGCCGCATCAGCGTGGCGCCCAAAGCGCAGTTCAGGCCGATGGCGATGGGGCGAGCGTGGCGCACGGAGTGCCAGAAGGCGGTCACCGTCTGGCCCGACAGGATGCGGCCCGACGCATCGGTCACCGTGCCGGAGACGATGACGGGCAGGCGCTCGCCGGTGTCTTCCATCAGCTCGTCCAGCGCAAAGATGGCGGCCTTGGCGTTCAGCGTGTCGAAGATGGTCTCGACGAGGAAGACGTCGCAGCCGCCTTCCAACAGCCCCTTGGCCTGCTCGTAATAGGCGGCGCGCAGCGTGTCGAAGTCGACGTTGCGGGCGCCGGGGTCGTTCACGTCGGGGCTGATGGACGCGGTGCGCGGCGTGGGGCCGAGGGCGCCGGCCACGTAGCGCGGCTTGTCGGGCGTGGAGTACTTGTCGCAGGCGGCGCGGGCGATCTTGGCGGCCTCGACGTTCATCTCGTAGGCCAGCTCGGCGAGGTCGTAGTCCTCCTGCGCGACGGTGGTGGCGCCGAAGGTGTTGGTCTCGATGAGGTCGGCGCCGGCGGCGAGGTATTGCTCGTGGATCTCGCTGAGCACGTCGGGCCGCGTGAACATCAGCATCTCGTTGTTGCCCTTCAAGTCCTTGTGATGGTCCTTGAAGCGCTCGCCGCGGTAGTCGGCCTCGGTGAGCTTGTAACGCTGGATCATGGTGCCCATCGCCCCGTCGAGGACGGCGATGCGGCTTTGCAGCAGGGCGGGCAGGCCCTGGGCGCGGGTGTAGGCGATGGACTTCATGGCGCCATTTTCGCTGGCTCTTGGCGCGTGAACCGTTGACGCGCAGGAAACCCCAATTTGCGAGCATTCCTACGGTAGGCATCAACGCGCCAAGACCCTAGTCGCAGCTTGCGCTATGGCCTCACCGACCTGGGTGCATGACGAAGTACCGCCCAGGTCGGCCGTCTTGGCAGCAGCGGGATCGGCGAGCACTTTTTCGATGGCCGCCATGACCGCGTCGTGCGCGGCGCGGTGGCCCAGGAAATCCAGCATCATGGCGCCGGCCCAGATCTGGCCGATGGGGTTGGCCAGGCCCTTGCCCGCAATGTCCGGCGCCGAACCGTGCACGGGCTCGAACAGGCTGGGCCATTCGCGCGTCGGGTTCAGGTTGGCGGAGGGCGCGATGGCGATGGTGCCCGTGCAGGCGGGGCCCAGGTCGGACAGGATGTCGCCGAACAGATTGCTGGCCACGACCACGTCGAAGTGCTGCGGCCGCTGCACGAAATGAGCGCAGAGGATGTCGATGTGGAACTTGTCGACGGCCACGCCGGGGAACTGCGCGGCCATGGCTTCGACGCGCTCGTCCCAGTAGGGCATGGTGATGGCGATGCCGTTGCTCTTGGTGGCGGACGTGAGCTTGGCACGCGGACGCGATGCGGCCAGTTCGAAGGCAAAGCGCAGCACCCGGTCCACGCCGATGCGGCTCATGACCGTCTCCTGCAGCACGATCTCGCGCTCGGTGCCGGCGTACATGCGGCCACCGACGCTCGAATATTCACCCTCGGTGTTCTCGCGGACGATCCACATGTCGATGTCACCCGGCGCACGGCCGGCGAGCGGCGAGCGCACGCCGGGCAGCAGGCGCGCGGGGCGCAGGTTCACGTACTGATCGAACTCGCGGCGGAACTTCAGCAGCGAGCCCCACAGGCTGACGTGGTCCGGCACGGTGGCCGGCCAGCCGACGGCGCCGAAGAAGATGGCGTCGTGGCCGCCGATCTGCTCCTTCCAGTCGTCGGGCAGCATCTGGCCGTGCTGCTCGTAGTAGCGGCAATGCGCGAAGTCGAACTCGTCGAACTGCAAGGGCAGGCTGAAGCGCTCGGCCACCGCGCGCAGCACGCGCAGGCCTTCGGGCATGACCTCCTGGCCGATGCCGTCGCCGGCGATCACGGCAATCTTCTGCATCACTCGTCTCCGTTGAAGAAGGCAGCCGCTTCGGCCAGCACCACGTCGGGCGCCTCCTCGGCGATGTAGTGGCCGCTGTCGACGGCGTGGCCCGTGACGTTCTCGGCGGCGGGCTGCCAGAGCTTGAGCGGCTCGAAGCAGCGGCCGACGGCGCCGTTGGCGCCCCACAGCACGCGCAGCGGCTGGGTGACGCGGCGGCCGGCATCGCGATCGGCGCGGTCATGGTCGAGGTCGATGCCAGCGCCGGCACGGTAGTCGGCGCAGATGGCGGCGGCCGTGCCGGGCTTGGCGATGCAGCGCTCGTACTGGCCCCAAGCCTCTGGCGCAAAGAAGCGGCCGCCCCGGCGGCCCATGCCGTCGCGCAGATAGGCCAGCGGGTCGGCTTCGATGAGGCGCTCGGGCAGCGGCGCCGGCTGGATCAGGAAGAACCAATGCCAGTAGGCGCGCGCAAAGGCCTCGGTCGTGCCCTCGTACATGGCCAGCGTGGGGGCGATGTCCAGCAACATCAGCCGCGTGACGGCGTCGGGGTGGTCCAGCGCCAGCCGGTGCGCGACGCGCGCGCCGCGGTCATGGGCCAGCACGGCAAAGCGCGGGTGGCCCAGCGACTGCATCAGCGCGACGGCATCGAGCGCCATCTCCCGCTTGGCGTAGGCCGCGCTGCCCTCGCCCGCCGCCGGCCGGTCGCTGTCGCCATAGCCGCGCAAGTCCATCAGCACGACGCGGTGCGTCTGCGCGAGCACGGGTGCCACGCGGTGCCACATCGCCATCGTCTGCGGATGACCATGCAGAAGCAGCAACGGCGGCCTGCCGGTGTCCAGCGGGCCGCCCTGGCGGGCGAACAGCGTGACGCCGTCACGCTGCACGTTCAAGGGTTGGAAGCCGGCCCACATGGGGGCCGATTCTGTCAGGCGGTACGCAGGAAGTAGAGGTTGGCGCTGCTGCGAGCAAGCAGCACGAAGCCGCGCAGCGCCGGGATGTAGCGCAGGCGATTCTGCACACCGCTCCCGTTGTCAGGCGAGGCCGCCACCTTCACGCCGCCCGCGCTGAGCACGCTCATGTCCCAGACGCTGGTGTCGTTGGGCTGGATGACATAGACACGGCCCGCCGCGTCGCCCTGGCCCGCGTAGAACAGGAAACGATCGTTGTCCGGGTCATATTCCATCGCGGCATAGCTGGGCTTGTCGCTCTGCCATTGCGTCAGCGCGCTGCTGGGGTTGAAGCTGACAGAGATCTGCTGGCCGCTGCCCAGCGGTACACGGCTGGCCACCAGGCGCTGCGGGTCGAAGCCCTGGCCATCGCCCCATTGCATGCAGAAGACCTGGTTGCGGCGCGCGTCAAAGGCGATCGGCCAGCGAACGGAGTCGCCGTTCGGGCTGGCGACAAGGTCCGTCCACTTGCGGTCCACCGGCGACCACTTCTTCAGGGAAGTGGTGACGATTTCACCGGTCGAGCGGATCTGCGCAGCGCCGTAGTAGCCCGAGGGCATGTCGGCCCAGGTGCCTGCCGCATCCCACTTGTTGGTGTCCAGATTGAATCCGTCGACCTTGGCGAAGTCCCAAGCGGAGCCGTAAGTGGCGCGCGCACCAAACAGCATCAGTCGATTGGTCTGCGGCACGAAGTGCAGCGAGCTGTAGATGTGGCGCGATGCCGGCAATCCATCCGTGTAATAGGCGACGTTCTGCGCGGCGGTCTTGCTGGCCGCCATGCGCTGTGTCCATGTCGGCGTGTCGGACGCAAGGCACAGCGACACGACGCGGTTGTCGCTGGAGTCAATGTGGCCGCCGGCCGCAGCGATGAGGAGCTCGCTGGTCAGTTCGTTGATCGCCATGCCGCTGAAGGCGTCAACTGCCGCGCCCCCGGCACCTGCGGTATTGGGGATTTCGAACCAGGTACCCAGCGCCTTGTCGGCCATCCAGGCCGGTGCGATGCGGGCCGGTGCGACGGACCAGACGGGCGCGACGTGAAACGCATCGCGCAGCGCTGGGTAGTTGCTCGCCGTGGTCATGCGCTGATAGGCCGTCAGGGCGCCGCTGACCCCGTGCCTCACCGCATACGCCACGGCTGTCGTCAGGTTGGCCCAGGCTGCGCGATCACCCGGCATGATTTCACCTGCCAGCTTGCCTTCGAGATTGCCGAACCAGCTGGGCAGGCTGGCATAGGTGGCCGCGTAGGCCGCCGCGTCCGTCGGGTACCAGGGGCCTTTGCCGCCCTGAAAGTCGGGCACGCCCACCGGCGAGATGCTCATCGTGTACTGCGCCGCATTGATGTACCAAAAGCCAGTGGCCGGACCCAGGCGCATCACCGCGCTGCGCGCCTTCCAGCGGAAGAACGCATCATGTTTGGTGGCCACGGCTGCCGACACCGGGAGGCCCATCGAAAGCGAGTACCCGAAGGCGGCGGTGACAAAGTCCTGCTGCCAGCTGGCGCCAAACTGCATGTTGTTCTCGTAGCCTTCGCCAGGCTGAATCCAACCGAAGGGGTTGTTCGGCTGCGCGACGTAGATGGCGTGGAAGTTCTCGATGTTGGACTGCACGCAGTTGATGAACTCCTGGCGCAGCGTGGTGTCGCTGTCCGGCGTCACATTCAGCGCCTGGCTCAGCGTGCGCCATTGCCAGGCGCAGGCGCGCGTCTGCCAGCCGCCGAAGCAGGACTGCACGAGACCCAACCCGCCACGGCGCATGTTGGGCTCGTCAGCCTTGCTCAGGTAGTCCAGCGTCGCGGCGAACTGCACCTGTTCCATGAAATACCAGCGGCCCGTCAGCAAGTAGGCCATGTAGCCCACGGAGGGGCTGTGTGCGCAGTCCCAGCGTGGCGATTGCGTGCCCGTAGGTTTGGGGGTGTATTGGCTCTTTGTCGAGCCTCCCAGGTCGCTGACGCGGCTGTCGGCATGCAGCAACAGGTTGGGGTACTGAGAGAAGCGTATGGGGCGCTGCGTCTTCTCGTCGCGGTAATGCAGCGGATAGCGGCCAGCCGCATAGCCATTGCGGATGACCGCGCCATAGGTGTCGACGCCGTCGCAGGTCAGATAGAGGGCGTCGTGCTGCGGCAGCAAGCCGATGGGCTCCTGGTAGCCCGTGGCCGCCATGGAGTCGCCCTGGTAGTTGAAGTTGGCGCTGGACAGCGGCGTGAAGCTGGTGGCCAACGCCTGGGCGACTCCAGCGGTGGCCGCAACGCGCGCGCTGTAGGTCGGCACCTGCTCAGTGGCCTGCAGATAGGCGAGATCGTGGCGCGGCGTCACGCCGGGGGCGTCAGCCAGCCAGTAGGACAACGCCGTGCCGTTGATCAGCGGCGTGCGGCAGTGGTGGGGAATGTCGATGGCGGCCGAGAAGCGCTCGGTGGAGCCGAGCTTGAAGGTGTAGGTGGCAGCCTTGTTCACCGGGCCGGTCACCTGCAGATAGCCGTTTTCCACCCAGGGCAGCACCTCGACCGCACCGCCGGCAAACAGGCGGACCTCCAGCCAGGCGACGAGGTGGGTGTCGCTGCCGAAGGTCTTTCGGAAGATCCACGATGACATCTGCGGGCCGCTGGCCCAGACGGTTTGAGGCGCGTCCCAGTCGGCTGCGCCAAAGCTGGCCGCACCAAGGGCGCCCGCGCCGAATTCAGCGGTGATACCGGTCTTCTTCAGGTCGGCCAGGCTCAGCGCCGTGCCCGCCGAGGCGCCGGTGTCGACGCGTTTCAGGCGCACCACCAGCATGGAGCCGGCCGTCACGTCGACCACACCGGCCAGTTGGGCAAACTTCAACGAGCCGTCGGGCCAGGTCGTGCGTGAAATGACCTGCAAACCGGTGATGCTGGAACCGACGCTGCTGCCTGCAGGGATGTCGCCGCGGCGGAAGGCATAGCCGAGGCAGAACGGCGCCTTGGCTTGGGTCTTGGTACTCAGCAAGCTGAACTGCATGGCACCCGAGTAAAACCCCAGAGCAGCTCCCTGCGGAATGGGCGATGGCGCGGGGGCCGGCGTAGGGGCCGGCGCCGGAGCGGGCGGCGGCGGGGGCGGAGGAGGCGCCGGCGTGGGCACCGGCGGCTTGGGCGCGGCGGTCGCGTCCGCGCCGGGGAGCACGGCCGCAGCTTCGGTCAGAGCTGGGCTGCTGCCGCCGCCGCAACCAATCAGAGGCAGCCCCCCGCCCACAGCGGCTGAATATTGAAGAAACTTGCGGCGGTGGGCATCGGTCATGGCAAAGAAATCCTATGCAGCACAGTTGCTGTGCATGCGGGCACGACGAAAGGGATGAGCTGGATTCTGGAAGCCGCTGTCAGAGCCCCAGTGGCCGAACGTTACGGGCCGGTTTTGGCGCGGCGGTATAAGTTGGCGTTATGTAGATCCATTCTGGCGTAGCTTGCTGAAGGGCAGCCGTCCCCAACAATGCCCACTATTCCGCGCTCAGGCGCTCAGCAAATTCTCAATCGATGAAGCCTCTCTACCCTGCCCTGCTGGCCATCCTGACCCTTTGCGGTGCGCCGGTCGCACAGGCTCAGGGCAAGCCGCTGATCTACTGCGCCGACGCCAGCCCGGAGGGCTTCGACCCCGGGATGTGGGACAGCGCCAGCACCAACATCGTCAACAGCCAGATGTTCGACGGCCTGCTGGGCTTCAAGCGGCCGACGACCGAGCTGGTTCCCAAGCTGGCGACGAGCTGGGAGATTTCGCCGGACGCGAAGAGCTTCACCTTCAAGCTGCGCGAAGGCGTCAAGTTCCACACCACGCCCTGGTTCAAGCCCACGCGGGACTTCAATGCCGACGACGTGCTCTTCACCTTCCAGCGCTTCATCGACCCAGCCCACGCCTTCAACAAGGCTTTTGCCGTCAACTTCGTCTATCCGCAGAACCTCGGCCTGGCCAAGCTGATCGAGGGCATCGACAAGATCGACGACCGCACAATTCGTTTCCGGCTCCGGCAGCCGAACGTGACGTTCGTCGCTAACTTCGCCTTCGCGTGGGCGGGCATCCAGTCGGCCGAGTACGCCGCGCAGCTGCTGAAGGCCGGCCAGGCGTCGCAGATCAACGTCCAGCCGGTCGGCACCGGGCCTTTTCAGTTCAAGAGCTACGCCAAGGACGACGTGCTGCGCATGAGCGCCAACCCCGACTACTGGGGCGGCAAGCAGCCCACGCCCATGCTGGTGTTCAGCATCAGCCGCGAGCCCAATGTGCGGGTGCAGAAGATCGCCGCCGGCGAATGCCATGTGACGGCGGCGCTGCGGGATGTCGACATCGTCTCGCTGGCCGGCAACGCCAACATCAGCATCGAGAAGATCCAGGCCCTCAACATCTCCTACCTGAGCTTCAACCTGAAGAAGCCACCCACCGACAAGCGCGAGGTGCGCGAGGCGCTGGACATTGCCATCGACCGCGACGCCATCTTCAAGGCCCTGTTCCCACGCGGTGACGCAATGCAGGCCGTCAGCGCCTTCCCGCCCAGCATCCCCGGCTACAACAAGAGCCTGAAGAACGAGTTCGACCCCGCCAAGGCCAAGGCCCTGCTCGCCAAGGCTGGCTTCCCGAACGGCTTCGAGATCGACCTCTGGGCCCTGCCCGTGCAGCGGCCCACCAACCCCAACGGCCAGCTGATGGCCCAGCTCATCCAGCAGGACTGGGCCAGGATTGGCGTCAAGGCCAGCATCAAGACATTCGAGTGGGGCGAGTACCTCAAGCGCGCCAACAACGGCGAGCACAACGTCTACATGAGCGGCTGGAGCGGCGAGACCGGTGACGCGGACGACTTCCTGACGCCCAATCTCAGCTGCGCGGCCAACAAGAGCGGCGTCAAGTTCTGCAACGCCGAGTTCGAGAAGCTCATCGACGAGGCGCGCGCCACGCCCGATCAGAAGAAGCGCATCGCCATGTACGAGAAGGCGCAGGAGATCTTCAAGCGCGAGCGGCCGTGGATCACGATGGCGCATTCGACCGTCTATATCCCGATCCGCAAGGACGTGGTCGGGTTCAAGATGGCGCCGAATGGCAGCGTCGACTTCGAAGGGGTGTATCGCAAGTGAGGTTRCGGCATATCGAGGTCTTCCACGCCATCATGCAGGCCGGCACCATCAGCGGTGCCGCCCAGCTGCTGCACATCTCCCAGCCCGCCGTCACCAAGGTGCTGCAGCACTGCGAGCTGCAGCTCGGCATGCCGCTGTTCGACCGCGTGCGCGGCAAGCTCTACCCCACGCCCGAGGCGCAGCGCCTCTTCGTCGAGATCGACAAGCTCAACCGCGACCTGGTGGGCATACGCCGCCTGGCCGCCAACCTCAAGCTCGGCGAGAGCGAGCAGGTGCGCCTCGTCGCCACACCCGCCGTCGCCATGGCCATCGTGCCTGCCGCGATGACGCCGTGGTGCAAGGCCTTTCCCAACTCCCGCTGCTCGCTGGCCACTCACCACACGCGAGAAATCGTCTCCGCCCTGCTGCTCGGCGAGGCCGACCTGGCCCTGTCGCTGCAGGACCCGCACCACCCCGGCATCAAGGCCGAGACCATTGCCAGCGGCGCCATGGTCGCGCTGTGCCCGCTCGGCAGCCCGGAGGCCGAAGGTGACGGGCCGCTGGGCCTGGCGGACATCCGCAGCGAGATCGTCGGCCTGCAGAGCGACGACCCACTCGCCGGCCTGCTGCACCACGCGGGCGAGGCGCTGGGCCAACCGCTCGCCAGCCGCATCACCGTGCAGACCTACCAGCTGGCGCGCGCGCTGGTGGAGGCCGGCGTCGGCATGACGCTGGTGGACCCCTTCACCGCCGCCAGCGCCGACCTGACCCGGCTGCGCGTGCGCCCGCTGACGCCGACGGTGCCGGTCAACCTGCACCTGCTGACCGCCGCCAACGCGCCGCTGGGCCAGGCCTCGCGCCGGCTCGTCCGCTTCATCACGGCCGCCGCGCAGTCGCATCTGGCGGGACTGCCATGACCGCTGCCACCGTTGCGGTCGAAGACATCGCCGCCCACCCGGACTTCCGGCCGCTCGCCGGTCTCGCGCACGGCATCGCCGTCGACCTGCGCTACGCGACGGCCGACAACTTCGTCGGCCATTCCGTCTACGCCGGCATCGACTGCGCCTGGCTGCGCCGCGAGGCCGCTGCCGCACTCGAAAACTCAGCCGCCTGGCTGCACGAACGCCGCCCCGGCTACCGCCTGCTCGTGCTGGACGCGCTGCGCCCCCAGCGCGTGCAGCAACGCCTGTGGGACGAGCTGCAGGGCACGCCGCTGACCATGTACCTCGCCCACCCCGAGCGCGGCTCAATCCACAGCTTCGGCATGGCGGTGGACATCACCTTGCTCGACCCCGCCGGCCGCGAGGTCGACATGGGGTCAGGGTTTGATGAGATGACGCTGGCCTCGCACCCCGACCACGAGGCGGAACATCTGGCGCTGGGCATGTTGACGGCACAGCAACTGATCGAGCGCGGCTGGCTGCGGGCGGCGATGCGGGAGGCGGGCTTCCACGGCATCAGCACCGAGTGGTGGCATTTCGACTTCGGCGACCGCGTGGCGGTCAGGCGGGATCTGCCGAGGGTGCTTTAAAACCGCTTCTCCATGAAGACGCTCAACGGGTCGTCGGCATAGCCGCCAAACGGCCCGCAGCGCTCGTAGCCGCAGCGGGCATACAGGCCCAGCGCCTCGGGCTGATACGGCCCCGTCTCCAGCCTCAGCAGCCCGCAGCCGCGCACCACCGCCTCGGCCTCGAGTTGAATGAGCAGCCGCTGCGCCAGGCCCTGACGGCGCGCCGCCGGGCTGACGAACATGCGCTTGAGTTCGCCGTACTCAGGGCCCAACACGATGGCGCCGCAGCCCACCGCCTGTGCCGCCTCATCGCGAGCCACGGCGAACAGCACGTTCGGCTGGGTCAGCGCGGCGAGGTCCAGCGCATGCCGGCTCTCGGGTGGGTAGAGGGTGTCCTGGTAGGCATCGAGCTCGGCGATGAGGGCGATGACCTCGGGCTGGTCGGCGGATTCAAAAGCGAGGGCCGTGGGGCTCATGGTCGCGGCATCTTCTCCTGAAGTGCCGCGATGAAAGCAGGGTCGAGCGCGGACCGACGCGGCGTTGCCTCGGCCAGCTGGACCTTGGCCCAGGCCTCGGCGTAGTTGCCCACGGTGAACAGCGTGATGGCCCAGTTCTGCAAATTCAGCGTGTGCTGCGGCGCCTTCTTGTGCACGCTGGCAAAGCGCGCAAAGGCCTGCTGCAACAGCGCATCGTCCTTGGCCGCCGCGCCCGCGAATCCCAGCGTGCGGGCGTAGTCGGCGGCGAAGTCGACATCGTCATCCAGCGATTGGGCGGCCTCCTGGAACAGAGGCAAGGCCTCGCCGGTATTGCCGCGCGCACCCTGCAGGGCGCCCATGCCCCAAAGCGCTTGGCCATTGGCGGCATTCAACAGCCAGGCCTGGTTGAACCGGCGCATGGCATCTGCAGGCTTGCCCTCGCGGAACAGCCGCCAGCCCAGCGTGGACACCTCCTGCGAGGCCTTCTTGCGATCACCGTTGAACCCCTGGTCCATGGTCGCAAGAAACTTCGCATCAGCCGCCAGCTCGACCTCTGTCTTGCCGCCGGGGCCGTACTTGGGCACGAGCGAACGGTCCTGGGCCAAGGCGCCGGCGCAGCCAACGGACCAGACCAGAACAACCAGTGCCAGCGAGCGCAGCAAGGTCAGCATGGAACTCCTTCTTGTGTTGCGGTTTTTGATGCGCCGGGACTATGCCAACAAAGCCTGGCTCGCAAAGGTGAGCAATGCCATCCAACTCCGCCTCAACGCATGGGCGGCATGCGGCCGATACCTGAGCTTCAGCCCTCGACCGCCACCGCCTTCGCCCGCCACCCGAATTGCGCCCGCAACCGTTGCACGGTCGGGTGGGAGGCCAGCAATTGCAGCGGCGCGTTCAGCAGCAGCGGCAGCAGCCCGCTGCGCGCCTTGAAGGCGGCATCGACCAGCCCCGCGGCGCGGTCCAACTGCCCCAGCACCGCCAGCGCCGGGGCGAACAGCACATTGCTGGCCGCATTGGACTGCTCTCCGCCGAGCGCCGCGTCGATCAGTGCCAGTGCCTGCCCGCCCTCGCCGCAACGCGCCAGCACATAAGGCTGGGTGGCACGCACATAGGACGGCGCGTCAGCGCGTGCGAGCAGCTGCAGCGCCGGCGCCACCAGCTCAGGGCCGGGCCGCAGGCTGGCGCGCAGCGCCAGGTGATGGCTGATCGCGATGGCGCTGTCCGGGTGATCAAGGTCCGCGCGCTCGGCCTCGCGCAGCGCCGCCTCGGCCTGGCCCGCGTAGCTCAGGGCGCGCGACAGCATCACCCGCGGGTAGACGGCAAACGGCCGCTGCGCCACCGCGCGGCCCAGCACCTCCACCGCCTCGCCACTGCGGCCCGTGGCCAGCAGATGCCAGCCGAACAGCGGCAGCAGCTCGGCGTCGTCGGGCTGCTCGCGGTAGGCGGCGCGGAACAGCTGCTCGGCGTCGTCGAAGCGCCAATCCATGTCCGCCAGCCAGGCGTGGGCGACGCGCAGGCCGCCGGCACGTGCGTCAGGGTGCCCGGCGGCGTCCAGCTCGGCCTGGCCTTCGGCCGCCGTCACACCCAGCTCGGCGGCCATGCCCCAGCCGACCGCGGCGCCGATGGTGGCCGCCAGCGATACGCGGGCCGGCGCGTAATCCGGGTACTCCGCCACGATGGCGCGCAGCACGGTCAACGCGCGGCCCATCGTGCGCGGCGTGCCGTACTGGGCCAGCTCCCAAGCATGCAGGTAGGCCTCGACGACCCCCGGTGGCGCCTTGACGACGGCCAGCATGCGGTTGTGCACGACGGGTTCCGGCTGCACGAGCCGGTAGCCGAAGCCATAGACGGCCTCGATCTTCACGCCGGGCAGCGCGCGGCGCAGCTGGCTGATGCAGCGAGTCAGGCTGTCATCGGACACCGCCGAGCCGCTCCAGGCGTGTTCGACGATGTCGTTCTTGCTGACCGGCTGCGGCTGGGCGCGAATCATCAGCGCCAGCACCGCGCTCTCCTTGGGCGGCAGAAACAGCGGTGCGTCCTGCCAGGTCGGCAGGCCATCCAGTGTCAGATCCAGGGCCATGGCGAGACTCTAGTGACTCGCCCAGCCGCCGCATGGCGGGACTTTCCCGGCGCTCAGGCCGCGTGGCGCAGCGCACTGGCCAGGCCCAGTGCCGGGGTGTCGAGCAGGCGCTCGATGTCCAGCAGGATCAGCATGCGCTCCTGCAAGCTGCCGATGCCGGTGATGCAGCTGGTGTCAAAACCGGCCGTACGGAGCTGCGGCACCGGGCGGATGTCCTGAGGGCCCAGCTCGATCACGTCGGACACCGAGTCGACGACGACGCCCACCACACGCGCGCCGAGGTTCAGCACGATGATGACGGTCAGTGGCGTGCAGGCGGCCTCGGCCTGTCCAAAGGCCAGCCGCAGGTCCAGGATGGGCGCGATGACGCCGCGCAGGTCAATCACGCCGCGCAGCACGGCGGGCGCGTTGGGGATGCCCATCGGCGCCTCGTAGGAGCGGATCTCCTGCACCTTCAGGATGTCAATGCCGTAGGCCTCGGCGCCGAGGCGAAAGCTCAGGTACTCGGTGGGTGCCGCGGCGCTCGGCACGGCGGCGGCGGCCAGTGTCAGTGCGTGCATGGCCGGGCTCAAGCGACGGCCAGGGCCTGGTCGATGCGGAAGACCGACACGGCCTCGGTCAGCAGCTGGGCCTGCTGGTTCAGGCTGTCGGCGGCAGCCGCACTTTGCTCGACGAGGGCGGCGTTCTGCTGCGTGACCTGGTCGAGCTGCATGACGGCGTCGCCGACCTGGCCGATGCCCTGCGATTGCTCGTTGCTCGCCGCACCGATCTCGCCCATCAGGTCGCTGACGCGACGCACCTGCGCCTGGATCTCCGCCATCGTGCGGCCGGCCGCGTCGACGAGACCGCTGCCCTCCTCGACCGTCTCGACGCTCTGGTTGATCAGCACCTTGATTTCCTTGGCCGCGTCGGCCGAGCGGCTGGCCAGTGCGCGCACTTCGGAGGCCACGACCGCGAAGCCACGGCCCTGCTCGCCGGCGCGGGCGGCTTCCACCGCAGCGTTCAACGCGAGGATGTTGGTCTGGAAGGCGATGCCGTCGATGACGCCAATGATGTCGGCGATCTTCCTGGAGCTGGCCGACACGCGGCCCATCATCTCGACGACCTGGCCCACCACCGCCCCGCCCTGCAACGCCACGGCCGAGGCAGACGCCGACAGCTGCGTGGCCTGGCGCGCGGTCTCGGCGTTCTGCTGCACGGTGACCGTCAGTTCCTCCATGGACGCGGCGGTCTGCTGCAGGTTGGAGGCCTGCTCCTCGGTGCGCTGCGACAGGTCGGCATTGCCGGTGGCGATCTGCGAGGAGCCGGTGGCGATGGAGTCCGAGCTTGCGCGCACACGGTCGATCAGCTGCGTGAGGCTGCCGGTCATGTCGTGCAGCGCCTGCATGAGCTGGCCGGTCTCGTCCGTGCCGCGCACGACGATGCGGCGCGTCAGGTCGCCTGCCGCCACGCTGCGGGCGACTTCGACGGCCTCCCGCAGCGAACGCGAGATCAGGCGTGCGACGCCAATCGCCAACGCCAGCCCCAGCACGATGCAGGCGGCGATCATGGCGATGACCCAGGCGCGGGCGTCGGCATACAAGCTGTCGCCCAGCCGGTTGGACTCGTCGGCGCCGGCCTCGTTGACCTGCACGATCTGCTGGATGCGCGTCTCCATCGCGTTGAAGTTCTCGCGCGCCGAGCCGCGCACCAGGGCCATGGCCCCGTCGGTGTCGCCAGCGGTCGACAGCGCCAGCACACGCTCATGGTCGGCCATGTAGGCGGTGAACAGCGGGGCGAACTCGGCATACGCCTTCTTCTCTGCAGGCTCGGACAGCGTGGCCTCGTAGGCCTTGCGGTCCTCGGCGAGCTTGGCGAGCAGGCTGGCCATGTTGCCCTCGTAGCCCTTCTTGAGTTGGGCGTCGTCGGCCAGCACGTGCTGCAGCGAATAGGAGCGGATGCGGGCGATGTCGTAGCGCATGTCGCCAACCGCCTTGATGGCCGGCATCCAGTTCGTCGCCAGGTCGGTGGCGGTCTGGTTCACACGCGCCAGCTCGATGATGGAGAACACGCCCAGCCCCGCGGTCAGCAGCAGCACGGCAATGAACGACACCACGAGCTTGGCGGCGATCTTCAGGTCATAAAACCACTTCATGAGACAGGTCCTGGGGTTGGTTTCGGGCGCCGCTTTGCTTGCATCGGCCACGGCGGGGCAATGCAAACATCGTAAAAACCCTAGTCCCACAGATCCTGATGAAAAGCCGATGACGGCGGCCGCAGGCCCCGCCGCGTGTGACTTCGTGCCGCCGTCAGCCCAAGGGCGCGGCGCGCGGCTGCTCGATGCCGTCGACGACGGCGCACTCCCGTGGATTGAGCTCAGGAGCCGCTGGCCGGCGTTGCCGACAGTCGCTCCAGCGCCTCGTTGAGCTGGCGCTGCCATGCGCTGGCATCGGGCCCGTCGCGGGGCGCGTCCAACCGGCGCAAATGACGGGCCATCACCTCGCCGACGGCGTGCAAGGCGTCGTGCCGGGCCTGGCCCTGTTGCTGCAAGCGGGCAAGCGCGCGCACCACCGGCCCATCGCCTCGTGCCACCCGGTCTTCCAGCACGACATGCATCGCCGCGTGCGACTTGTGCCGCCCGGACGCCTGCCGATTCGCCGCATGGAAGCTCACCACCAAGCGCAGTTTCTCGGCATCCGGCAGGGCCAACCAGGCGGCACCGTTCGGCGGCCGGTCCGCGTCGTACAGCGTCGGGCTTTCAGGGGCCAAGTTGGCTTTGCTCGGCATGCCCGTCGCCCAGTTCACCCGCCGGCCGCTTCAACAATTGCCTTGTCTAGCCGAGCAGCAAAGTCGCGAGCCTCTTCTTCGCCCAGTTCGACGGGGTCTCCAAAGACGCTGATGCAAAGAACATGGACCGCACCGCTTTCTTCCCATACGTCCGCGCGCTGATACGCAGCTTCGATGTGGGCCGCATCCAACGCGACGTAGTCGTCAACCTCGGTTGGCACCCATTCGGCTCCGCGGATTTCATGCATCTTGACGAGACCAAGCAGCCGCAATGCGTCTTCGGCCACAAATGTTCGCAAGCCGTTCTCAGCCTTGAAAAGGCGACCGTTGTTCGTGAGCGTGACGACGTACCCAAGCTGACGCAGCGTTGCAAGGGCGGCGGGCAGAACATTTCCTGCGGCCGCAAGGGTCAGTTTCTCGCTCATGACTCCGACGTGTTAGGGCGACAACATCCACGCCATTCTGGCCGGTATCAGCAGCGTGGAAGAACGTCGCATCCCGGCGGACACCTCTGCGGCATCTTCGATGGAATGGGCACCGGTGGGCTGAACTGCTCCGACCTCAGGCTGATGGATCAGCGGCGCCTGCGCGAGTTGGCCATCTCCTCATGACATGAACGGCGGCGGCACTGACCCACACTGGCCACAGCAACGGCAGGCCCCAGAATCCGTGCGCCGCCAACGAGCGCGCCATCTCCAACGGGACGGCCAGCCACGTCTTCGAGGCCGGGTAGGCGTCCAAAACGACGGGTGCCAGAAAGAGCTCGAAGGCAGTCCAGGGCACGACAACCCAGAGCACAACCAACGCCGGGTAGCCAACGATGCGCACCGCGGCGGACAGGACAAAGCGGCGACGCTGGTCGAGCACCGGCCTTCGAGCGGCGGCGAGCGCCATGGGCAGCAGCACTGGCAGCAGCGCCGCCTCGGCCCACAGCACGAAAGCCAGCGGCTCACGCCCGAACATCTCGATGAGGGTATCGATGACAGGGCTCATCGGTCTGATCGGCGTCCGCGCTGCTCCTCTTCCAGCCGCTCCAGCACGCTCCGGATGCCCGTGCCCTCGCTGATCTGCGGGTTGGAATAGCCGTCGCTCTTGCCCGCCTCCTGCTCGCGCACGTCGATGAGTTTGCGCGCGACCGTATGGGCCTCGGTGAACGACCAGGTCTTGCGCAGCGCGTCTTCGTACATGGCCCGACCGAAGAAGGTCAGCTCGGAGCGCTTGCCGCAGCCGTAGGAGGTGTGGTCGGCGTCGGCCGCTGTCATCACCAGCGTGCCGTCGCCCGACAGCGGCGCGATCCAGCTGCCGGAGTAGCAGGCCGAGACCGAGATCACGCGCCAGCGCACGCCGGCTTCGTCCAGCCAGCGCTTGAGCAGCTCGGGGGTCATCGGTTCGGTCTGCAGCGGCCAGGTGTTGCTGGCCAGCTTGCCGTCGGCGCCGCCGTGCGACGTGAGGTGCAGGAAGAGCACGTCGCGGTCGCGGTCCATCACCGAGGCCATGCGCTCGATGCTCTTGCGCAGGTTCAGCGGCGTGGCCCAGGGCAGCGTCGTGACCGTGGCGGGGTTGACCACCAGTTCTACCAGCCGGCCGTCCGCGCCGAAGCGCTCGCGCATCGTCTTGGCGACGACAGCGCTCTCGCGCATGAAGACGTCCTCGGAGGCGTAGGGCGCGTAGGTCAGCGCGTAGACGTTCACGCGTCCTGCCTGCGGCGGGCGCACGCTGCCAAGCGCCTGCGCGAGCAGTTCGGGCTGGCCGCTGACGATCTCGTCGGTCATGGGCAGCCCGGCATGGGCCGCGCGGTCGGGGTCCGCAGGCGGCTCTGACCACCAGAACACCGTCGGCGCAAACCAGCCACTCAGCACCAGCGGGATCGGCGTCAGCAACAGGATGGCACCGCGCGCCAGGCCCGTGCCGGCGAGGCGCCACAACAGGCGAATCTGAAAGAGGCCCGTCCACACCATGGGCAACAGCCAGCTGCCCCAATGCAGGCTGACGGGCCATTCATCCGTCGACCCCAGCAGCGCCCGTAACGCCACGGCACTGGCACCCTCGAACAGGCTCAGCACCAGGCCGGCGCTCCACAGCAGCGCGATCAGCGTCGCCACCGTGGGGCGCGGGGCGTCGTCGCCCGGGGCGGACCTCGCCACCACCCAGCACAGCCACCCGACGATGGCGACGTCGACCCAGCCGGTGAGAAAGCCCGTCCACATCAGCGTGGGCGAGCCTTCGGTCATCACCCGCTGGAACAGGAGGGCGATCAGATAGCTGGCCAGCACCAGCACCGCCACCGTCAGCGGCCGCGCCTCCAGGCGCTCCCAGCGCGGCGCACGGAAGGTGAGGACGCGAGCGCCTTCGCCGAGCCAGGCCAGCCCACCCCTTGCGGGTTCGTTCTCAAACTCCGGCGGCACGCGCGGCAGATCCGCGAAATCACTTGGCCCTTGCCCTTCCTCATCCATCCGCAAGCCCCTCCCTGCCGGGCATCCTAGCGACGTGCTCAGCCGATGCGCTCGAAGCGCGGCCGCACCACGCCGTCCACGGCCAGCGTGCCGGTGAACATCTCGTAAGGCCGCACCCACCAGCCGCTGTCGTTGTAGAGCGGCCGGTACACGACCTGAGCCTCCAGCGTCTCGCTGTGGCGGGCGACGGCCATGACCTCGTATTCGCCGCCTTTGTAGTGGCGGTAGCGGCCGGGGGCCAGGTGGGGCAATGCGGGCAGGTCGTGTTCGCTCATGCCCGCATTGGACACGCTAAGGCTGCTTGAACGCCGCGTCGCTCTCGGCGCCCTTGCGCGGCTGCCAACCCAGGCCGTAGTAGTCGCCGCGGTCGCGCGCCCAGGGGTCGAAGGCGTTGACGACGCCGGCCAGCTCCGGCGCCAACTCGGGCACCGTGCGCAGCAGCACGCGCTTGAAGGGCGACACCTCGACGCGATGGCCGTTGCTCTCGCGCGGCTCGAACTGCTTGGCCGTGGGGCCGTTGTTGTTGACCCAATCCACGCCCAGCTTGCCGTAGAACTCGGGCCGGAAGCTGCTGGTGAAGAAGCGGTCGCTGAACAGCCGCCGCGACGCGTTCAGGATGAAGACCTGGAACTGCGTCTCCGAGATCGCATAACCATGCGGTCGCGTGAACTCGGCCAGCCAGCCCACCACCGTGTCCACGTCCTCGATGTTGTCGACCAGGCTGCCGTCGGGCTTGCCCAGGCAGTCGTTGATGGGGCTGCCGTCGAGGTTCTTCTGCGCCGCCGTGATGAGCTTGCTGGCGTCGCATTTGTGCTGGCCGTAGATGCTGCGCAGGTCGGCGATGACCTTGCCCTGGCGGGCGCGTTCGGGCGAGTCGGCCGGCAGCCGCGCGTCGATGAAGTCGTCAAAGCTGGTCAGCTGGCGCAGGCCGTATTGGCGGCGGAACTCGTTGAAGCGCGGCACGCCGTGCTCGCGGTCGCGGATGAGGTCCAGCGCGGCGACGTCGATCTTGCCGGTGCTGCTCTGCAGGCGCGGCAGCGGCAGGTTCTGCAGGAAGGCCGGGCTGTTGCCCAGCGTCAGCAGGCCCAGGCGCTGGCGGCCCATGGACAGCGCCCAGTCGGCCGCGCCTTCGTTCGCCAGCCCGCCGGTGGCCTTGGCGCGGAAGGTCTCGATGACCGGCACCTTGGCGGCAATGCGGTTGGGGTCTGCGTCCCAGTGGCGCAGCTCGATGAGGTCGGGCACCAGCGAGTGCAGGCGGTAGACGCTGACGAACTCCTCGGGGAAGTTGAACGGCGAGCCGAAGTGGTTGACGCCGCCGTTCACATGCTCGGGGTTGGCCAGGTTCCAGATGTCGTCCTTGGTCGCGTCGTGGCGGGCGAACAGGCGGTCGCTCGTGTAGACCCGCGCGCCCAGGCCGAAGATGCCCGGCCCCGATGCCAGCGCCGAGTACCACTGGCCGGCCTTCTTCGCGTCGCTGCTCTTGCCGAAGTTCTGCACGACGACGGCCTCCAGCGCGTTCTCCACCCAATGCGTGCCGTCGAACAGGCCGCCCCAGTTGGCGTTCATGCCGAGGTTGAGCGGCTCGCCGTAGAGCAGCTGCGGCGTCCATTCGATGGTGTGGATCTTGGCGATCTCGGCCGCGACGACGAGGCGGGCCACCTCGAAGAGCACGTCGGCCGACACGTCGCGGTAGCGGATGACCGCAGCCGGCGCGGCCGGGTCGCGCAGGCCCGAGTCGTCGTCCGGCGCGGCGGCCGCGCGGCGGCGGAACTCGGCGACGAAGGCGTTGTGCTCGCGCGAAAACACCGTGTGATAGAAGCCCAGGCCGATGCTCCAGTTGTCCGGGAAGGCGGTTGCGCCCTGCCCCGCCCACTGCGGGTTGATGGGGTCGCCGGGGCCGAAGACGGGCAGCTGGCCCAGCGCCTCGCCGGCGCCACCGCGCGCACCGGGCAGCAGCAGCAGCCGCGCCGGATCGGCCGGGTCGCGCTTGACGCGCTGGCGCGAAACGCCGTCATGGCCGTAGATCTGCGAGGCGTCCCACCAGGCAGTCGTGTTGTTGGCATGCGTGCGGTAGGCGCGCGCCAGCGGCGTGCTGCCGTCGGCCGCCGTGTAGCGCGGCGGCGCATTGCCTTCGGCGACGAAGGCGCGGTCGATGCGGTCGCCCGGGCGGCAGCCCGACCTGGCGGCGTCGCCAGCGCAGCCCACGGGCATCCACTGCGGCTGGTTGGCCCCCTCCTCCAGGTGCGAGAACCAGTCGTGCGTCATGAACTGGATCCAGAACGCCGCCAGCACGTTGAAGAACGGCGCCTTCTGGTAGTCGCAATTCGCGTCCGTCGAACTGCCCGGCAGGCCCTGGCCGTCGCGGCACTTGGCCGGGTCGCTCTGCGCGCGGGTGAAGAGCTTGCGGCTGATGAGCTGCGGGTCGGGCTGCAGCAGCGAGAGGCGATCGCCGTGGCGGTTGCGGGCCAGGGTGTCGTCGCTGATGTCGGGGTAGGTCGCCTCGAACTGCACATTACGCGCGAACAGCGCGCCACTGGAACCCATCCGCGGGTTGAGGAGGTCGTTGCAGATGCCGCTCAGCTGCCGCCAGCGCATCAACTCACCCTGGCAGAGCTGCGGGCCGTCGCCGCCCACCGCCGCGTAGAAGGGCGAGCTCGCCGGCAGCCGCATCGAGGGCCAGGTTTTGATGGCCGGGCCGTCCACGCCGTCGCGACCGCGCACGTAGTCGGAGAAGGTCCCCGAGTTGTCGAACAGATTGAACTTGATCAACTCCATGCGCTGGTATTCCAGGTCCAGCAGCGCGCCGTCCACGCCGCGGCCGTTGGCGCCGAGATGACTCCCGACGCCGCTCGTGCCCGGCAGCAGTGAGCTGCTGTCGCCCGTGGCCCAGTAGTTGGACCAGTCGACAAACGGCGTGGGGCGGAAGGCCGCGGCCTTGTCGCCGCCCCGGCAGCGCGCCACCGCCTCTCCGACCTTGCCGTTGAAGCGCTCGCTGCGCTCGTCGGCCACCTTGCGAAAGCCGCCGGCCACCATGGCGGCACAGTTCTTCGTGTCCTCCAGGCTGGCGGTGGGCGTGGTGCTGATGCAACCGGTCAGCAGCAGCGCCAGTGTGAGCAGCGCGGTCAGGCAGAGCTTCATGTCCGTGTCCTTTGTGGTTCTGCGCGCAACATAGCGAGCCGGCCGGCTCAGCGTCAATCCTGAGTCGGCCGCAAAAGATTCACCTTGAGGACAAGCCGCTCAATCCGCTCAAGGCGGCAGCCGGCAGGCCCCGTCGGCCTTGGCGCCTTGCGACTGCCGACACAGCTCGCGCCACAGCCGCGTGACGAAGCGGTTCTCGCTGCGCGCGAACGCCGGCAACGCGCCGACATGCAGGCGGCGGCGCTCGACGACGGGGCCGAAGCGCTCGATCTGGCCCGCCAGCGCCGCGTCCTGGCGCAGGCGCTCGTCCAGGTAGTAGCTGTGCACCAGCAGCAGCGGTGTGCGGCCGGCCAGCAGCTTCTGCAACGCGCTCTCGTGGCTGGGTGCCGGCTCCACCGGCCAGCCGCGTTCCTGGGCCAGCGCCTCGGCACGGCTGCCGGCCGTCACGCCGACCCGGGCCTTGGCCGGCAGCACCTGCGCCTCCTTGGCAACCAGGCCGCGGCGCGTGTAGAGCGCGTAGTCGACATGGCCGAGGCTGAAATCGAACTCTCGCCTGGTGCCCACGGGTGACGGCAACACCAGCAGTGCCGCTAGCGGCCCGCCCTCGCCCACGCCGGCCACCAGGTCCACCTGGCCGGACTCGATCATGCCGCGCACGCGGCGCGCCGGCAGGCGCAGCAGCTCGGCCCGCTCCAGGCAGCCCATCTGGCGCAGCGAGGCCCGCACCCAGTCGACCAGCAGGCCGGGCGGGCGCTCGAAGTCGTCGCCCTGGCCGCGCAGAAAGGGCTCGGCCGGCGCGTCAGGAAAGGCGATGCGCAGGCGCTCGGGGCAGCCGTCCGCACGGGCATCGCCAGCAAAGGCGGCAGCCGCCATCCACGCCGCCATCAGGGCGACCACAATGCCGCGCAGGGTCGTCGAGTCCACGCGGCCCAGTATGCGTTGGCCCCTCATTTCTGACAGCTTGCAAACGATATGAACCCGTCCCGCCGTCAACTACTGCACTTCAGCGCCGCCGCCTCGGGCCTGCTGGCCGCCGCCGCGCCGGCCCGCGCTGAGGGCAACGCCCTGCTCGCGCGCCGGCTGCGGCCGGGCGACACGCTCGGCCTGGTCAGCCCGGCCAACGCCACCTTCGAGCGCGAGCCGCTGAAGATGGCCACGGAGGCCATCCAGGCGCTGGGCTTCAAGGTCAAGCCGGGCCAGCATGTCGCCGCACGGCGCGGGCCCTTTGCCGGGACGGACGCCCAGCGCGCCGCCGACGTGAACACCATGTTTGCGGACGACTCGGTCGCCGGCATCCTGGCGCTGACCGGCGGCTCCGGCTGCAACCGCATCGTCGACAAGCTGGACTACGAACTCATCCGCCGCAAGCCGAAGTTCTTCGGCGGCTTCAGCGATCTGACCTGCCTCGTCAACGCCATCCAGCGCCAGACAGGCCTGGTCGCCTTCCACAGCCCCGTGGCCGGCTCGGAGTGGAACGACTTCTCGGTGCAAAGCTTCAAGGCCGTGGCGATGAACGCCGAGGCCGCGCTGCTGCGCAACCCCGTCGTGTCGCCGGGTGACGACCTCGTGCAGCGCGAGGAGCGCATCTCGACGATCCGCCCGGGCCGCGCACGGGGCCGGCTCTTGGGCGGCAACCTGACGGTGCTGGCCTCCATGGCCGGCTCGCCCTACTTCCCCGATTGCCGGGGCGCGATCCTCTTCCTGGAAGACATCAACGAGTACATCTACCGCATCGACCGCTGCCTCTCCACGCTGCGCCTGACAGGCGCGTTAGGCCAGCTGGCCGGCGTCGTGCTGGGCCGCTTCACCAAATGCGAGCCAGGCGACGGCTACGGCAGCCTGACGCTGGACGAGGTCTTCGACGACTACTTCCTGCCGCTGAACGTGCCCGTCTTCCGCGGTGCGGCCATCGGGCATATCAAGCGCAAGCTGACGGTGCCGGTGGGGGCGATGGCCGAGATGGATGCGGAGGCGGGGACGATTCTGCTGCTGGGGGCGGCGGTCGCCTGAGGATGTAGTTGGCGTGGCGCGAGACGACTTGGCTTCGGCGGTCTAGCTGCTTTCACTGCGGCGGGCTGTGCTCTGCTTAGCCGAGATGACGGCCAGCATCGCTGCATACAAGGGAACAAGTACCACCGCAGAAAATTCCAAGAACAGAATGGCCACCAGCGTCTCGTCACGTACTCCGCATACACCGTCGAGCGCTGCCGCTTTTGAATGCATGGAAGCCAACAGCCGCATGAAAACGTGCCCGGCAAGGATAGGGCTCCATGCCACGGCTCGCCAGCCTCGGAATTGGCGTGCCGCCAGCGAAAACAGGACGAGGCTGTTCCATAGCCCCAACATCCAAAGCCAACTGCTCAGTGCCGTTATCGCCTGCCAAGCTCCCGGTGGCCCAGGCATGGGCGAGTCACAGTTCCAACGGAGCAACGCTGGACGCCACGCCTCTTGCGTGCCAAACGCGATGGCGAACAGCAGCGTGCTTATGGCCGCCATCGCAAAGGCGGCTAGGTACTTAGTCCTGATGTTCAAGCTGTGACGGTAAGCCCATTGATCGGAGCACCGAATTTTTTGAGACTGCGATTCTCATGGATCGGCGCCCGCCGCAGATCGGTTCTCCAGAGGCAGCAATCGCTGCAAAGCGGCTGGCTACCCCCGCCAGCGTCGATCAACTTAAAGGCACTAAATCACCGCTGCGCGGCGACCCACTCCACCAGCGCATCCAACACCGCCCGCCCCTTGGCCGCAGCCTCAGGGTGGTTGAGCAGCGCGACGAAGACCCAGGGCTTGCCGCTCGCATCCGGCACAAAGCCGGCCAGACCCACCGCATCGCGCAAGGTGCCCGTCTTGAGCCGCGCCTTGCCCGCCGCCGGGCCTTCCTTCAGGCGGCGTGACAGCGTGCCGTCCAGGCCCGCCACCGGCAGCGTGGCCAGCAGTTCGGGCGCCTGCGCGCCGGCCTGGCTCGCGCGCAGCAGGCCGGCGAGCTGGGCCGGGCTGATGCGCTCGCTGCGGGACAGGCCCGAGCCGTTGTCGAGCACCAGGCCCTTGTCGTTGAGGCCTTGCGCCGCAAACCATGCGCGCACGCTGCGCTCGGCGGCGGCCGGCGTGGGTTCGCCGCCCTGCGCGGCCTGGGCGCCAAGCTGCAGGTAAATGAGCCGCGTCAGCGCGTTGTCGCTGCTCTTCATGACGCCGCGCAGCACCTCGGCCAGCGGCCGGCCGCGGTGCGTGGCCAGCACGACGGCGCCGGGCGGTGCGGCAGCCTCCACATCGCCCGGGCCGATGCTGCCGCCCAGCTCGCGCCAGAGCTGGCGCACGGCGGTCGTCACCAGCCACTGACGGTCCACCAGCTGCAGCGGCGCGCGCTGGCGGCAGTTGGCCGGGAAGGCGCCTTGCAGCTTCAGCGCCCAGCCGTCACCTGCGGGTGTGACGATGGCGGGTTTCCAGACCTCGTCCCAGTCCTTGCAGAGGCGCGACGACAGCGTCATCGCACTCGTGTCCAGGCTCAACCCCGGCAGCGCGGGCAGGCTGCGCGCCGTCACGCCGGTGGGGGTGGCCTGCAGCTCGTAGTCCAGCAGGCTGCCGTTCAGGTGCAGCGCGTCGGGGATGACGTTGTAGCCAAACTCGGGTGCCTCGTCGAAGGGCGGCAGGCCGAGGTCGAAGCGCGTCGGGTTGAACAGCGTGCGGTCGACGACAAGGCCGCCACGGATGTCGCGCACGCCGCTCTCGCGCAGCTGGCGCAGCAGCCACCACAGCGCCGGCCAGTCGAGGTCGGGGTCGGCGCCGCCGCGCAGGATCAGCGGGCCCTGGATGACGCCATCGACAGGCGGCGTTGCGGCCAGCAACTCCGTGCGGCCGCGGTGGTTGATGCCGAGCTTGTCCAGCGCCACGATGGCCGTGACCAGCTTCATCGTCGAGCCCGGCGCCATCGCGTCGTCGGCGCGCCGGCTCAGCGCTGCGCGCGAGCCGTCCAGCGGTTGCAGCACGAAGCCCAGGCTGTCGGCCGGCAGACCGGCCTTGGCCAGCGCGGCCTCGACAGGGTCGGGCACGGAAGTCGTGGCGCAGCCGGCCAACAGCAGCGCCGCAGCCAGCAGCCAGGCACGCATCAGAAAACTCCCACGCGGTGGGCCACGAAGCGGGCCAGCGCCACGTCCTCCAGCCCGATGCCCACGCTCTTGTAGACGACGATGTCCTGCGGCCCGCGCGGGCGCGGCGTGACGAGCAGTTCGCCCAGCTCGGCCCAGCGGTCTGGCTTGCTGTTGACGAGGTCGCCCGCCTCCAGCTCGGCGGCCGTAAGCCACTCGACGGCAATCAGCGCCGCGCGGGCCAGCAGCGCATCGTCCAGCTCCCGTGCCGCGCGCGTGCTGGAACCGACCGCCGCGATGAAGGCGCCGGGCTTGACGAGGGCGCCGTCGAACAGCGGCGTGGGTGAGCGCGTGGCCGTCACGATCACGTCGGCCTGGGCGGCGGCGGTGGCCGCGTCCACGACCTGCGCGCCCAGCTCCGCCGCGAACGCCTCGGCCCCCGAGCGCGCACAGACGAGCACGCGCTCGAAGCGGCGCACGCGCTTCAGCGCCTGGGCATGCGCGCGGGCCTGGATGCCGGCGCCGAAGATCGCCAGCGTGCGCGCCTCGGGCAGTGCCAGCAGATCGGCCGCGACCGCGCTGGCCGCTGCCGTGCGCAGCCGCGTGAACTCGTTGGCCTCCAGCGTTGCCAGCGCCGCGCCGGTGGCGGCGGAGAACAGGCTGACGAGGAAGTTGTACTTGCCGTTGCGCGCCGAATAGACCTTGGTGCCGAGCACGGCGGGCAGGTCGCCGTCCGCTTCAAGGATGGCGCCCATCGCGCTGATGGCAAGCGTGCTGCCTTCCTGCGTGCTGGTCGCGCGGTGGCGGGCCAGCACCTGAGCCTGGCCACGGCCATGCTGGGCGAAGGCGGCGCGCAGCGCGGCCACGGCGCTGTCGGGGTCGAGCACGGCCGCGACTTCGGCTTCGGTGATCAGGCGCATCAAGGGTCTTTCGTCATCCTGCTAAAGGGGCAGCGCGCACTTTAGAAGGGCCGCGCCGCACTGGGCGTGTGCTTTAGGGGGTCACGCATTCCCGCAGGTTATGTGCTGCGCACAAGCATTCATTGAACGGCACGCAACACTCGGGGTGCTGCCCCCTGGGCGACCCCACGCGCGCCCGTCAACATGGCCGCAATCGAATCACAAAGGGGTCGTTGAGATGAAACTGAATCGTCTGGTGTCGCAGCTCGCGGTGGTTGGCCTCGCGGCGCATGCAGGGGTCGTGCTGGCGCAAACCCAGGGCGGGAAGCTGGAGCGCGTGGAGGTGACCGGGTCCAGCATCAAGCGCCTGGCCGGCGAAGGGGCGCTGCCGGTGCAGGTCATCACGGCCGACGAGCTCAGCAGCAAGGGCCTCGCGACGGCGGAGGACATGCTGCGCCAGCTGGGCATCAACGGTACCGGCGCCGATAGCGCCATCTCCAACAACAACGTGTTCGGCTCCGACACCGACCGCCTGACCGGCGGCTCGGCCAACGCCAACCTGCGCGGCTTTGGCCCGGGCAGCACGCTGGTGCTGCTGAACGGCCGGCGCGTCTCGGCCCAGGGCATGAGCGGCGGCGCGGTGGACCTGAACTCCATCCCGATGTCCGCTGTCGCGCGCATCGAGATCCTGAAGGACGGTGCCTCGGCCATCTACGGCACGGATGCCATCGGCGGCGTCATCAACTTCATCCTGAAGAAGGACCTGGTGGGCGTGAACCTCAAGGTCGACCTGGCGCAGCCGCTGGAGTCCAGCGCCGGCACCACGCGTCGCGCCAGCATCAGCGGCGGCTTCGGCACGCTGGACCAGGACCGCTTCAACCTGATGGCCAGCCTGTCGGTCGAGAAGAACGACGTGCTGCGCGGCCGCGACCGCGAATGGGCCAACGGCTTCCAGCCCGACCTGCGCCTGTCGCCCGACTCGTCCAGCCACCCGTTCGCCAACGTGCTGGGCAACTCCAGCACGGTGGCCAACACGGCGCTGGGCGGCACCACGGGCACGGCGGGTTCCCGGGTCGGCACGACCGATACGGTCAGGTACACCCGCATCAACCTGCTGGCGCTGACCGACGACTGCGGCGACATCGAGACCGGTGTGCGCTACCAGGCCCAGCTGTGGAACGCGACCGCACCGTCCACCAAGTATTTGTGCAACACCGACTACGGCCGCCAGTACATGCTGTCGCCCAAGAAGGAGGCCTACAACCTGGTCTCGCGCGGCAACCTGTTGCTCGGCGACAGCCATACCGCGTTCTTCGAGCTAACCGCCTCGCGCACCGCGGTCACGGCCGAGCTGACGCCCAGCCAGTTCAGCACGACGAATGCGGCCAACAATCACTACCCGGTCACCGGCCCCTACTACCTGAACCTGAAGACGGCCGGCGTCACCGATTTCGACCCGACCAAGCCCATCGCCTACCGCTGGCGCATGCAGGACTTCGGCTACCGCACGCTGGAGAACGTGGCCGACAACAAGCGCCTGCTCGTCGGCCTGGAAGGCCTGGTTGGCAAGTACGACTACAAGCTGGGCCTGTCCAGCGCCAAGGCCGAGGGCTGGACCAACCTGATCGACGGCTACGCCAACATGGGCCGCCTGAACGACGCGCTGCGCACCGGCAAGATCAACCCCTGGGTGAAGCCGGGCGAGAAGCAGACGGCCGACGCGATGGCGCTGATCGAGTCCGTCAAGGACCACGGCCGCCTGCAGGGCGGCAACACGACGCTGCAGCAGTTCGACGGCGCGCTGTCGGGCGAGCTGATGAAGCTGCCGGCCGGCTCGCTCGACTTCGCCGTCGGCTTCGACCTGCGCCGCGAGACCTTCGAATTCATGCCCGACACGGGCACCTTCTCCTGCAGCGACACGCTGTCCGACGCGCTGACGGCGGCCGACACCAGCAAGTCCAAGATCGTCTACAACTGCCCCGGCAACTCGGCCATTCCCGAGGTGTCGCGCAACATCAAGGCCGTCTACGCGGAGCTGGCCGTGCCGGTGTTCAAGGGGCTGGACCTGCAGATCGCCGTGCGCCACGACAAGTACAGCGACTTCGGCGGCACGACCAACCCCAAGATCGCCTTCCGCTACCAGCCCAACGACACGCTGCTGTTCCGCGGCTCGGTCAACACCGGCTTCAAGGCGCCGAGCTTCCAGCAGCTCAGCCTGAACACCGCGCCGCGACTGGACACCGCCGATTGGCCGGACCCGGTGCTCTGCCCGACCGACCCGACCCAGTGCACGCTGCGCGTGAACTACACCGACTCCGGCAACCCCGCGCTGACGCCGGAGAAGTCCAAGCAAGGCACGCTGGGCATCGTCGTTTCGCCCGCACGCGACCTGACGATGTACGTCGACTACTGGCGCGTGGACCTGGACGACCGCATCAAGAAGCTGACGCTGGCCGAGCTGAAGAACAACTACGGCCTGTTCACCGACCGCTTCCGTCGCGACGGCGCCGGCAAGGTGACGCTGGTGGAGGCCGGCTGGGTCAACGCCGCCGACAGCTCCACGCGCGGCCTGGACTGGGGTGCCAGCTTCGTGTCCAAGCTGGACACCGGCACGTGGAAGGCCAACATCAACGGCACCCACATGCTCAGCCACAAGGAGCGCACCATCGCCACGCAGCCGCTGCTGGAGCAGGTGGGCCAGTTCGGCACCCGCACGCTCTACCTGCGCAACAAGTTCAGCGCCGACCTGGGCTGGGCCAGCGGCGACTGGGCCACGACGATGAGCATGGTGTTCAAGTCCAGCTACATGGACGAGGACCAGACGCGCTTCGGCACACCGCGCCGCATGGTCAGCAAGTACACGACGTTCAACCTGTTCGCGTCCTATACCGGCATCAAGAACATGACGCTGACCGCCGGCCTGCGCAACCTGACCGACGAGACGCCGCCCTTCACGTATCACAACGTCGACAACGTCGTGGGCGCCGGCTGGGACCCACGCGTGGCCGACCCCTTCGGCCGCACGCTGGCCGTGTCGGCGAGCTACAGCTTCCGCTGAGTTCTCTTTCTCCCTGCCGGCCTCGCGTGATCGGGGCCGTTTCAGGCCTCGCTTCAGCGGGGCCTTTTTCTTGGGCTCTTTGCGCGTTGATTCGTGACGCGCAAGGAGGGCCTCGACGGCATTTGCGAGGACCGGGCTATGCCGGGACGCGGGTACACGCACTTGCTCCGTTGCTCGGGCCAGAGGCCCGAGCAACGCAGCATCAGGTCTGCCCGCTCTCCTGCGCCCAGGCCAATCGACGCTTGAGCTTTACAAAGCAACGCGCAACGAGCCTTTGCCTTCTTCAGCGCTGCTCTTTCAGCAAGGCATGCACGGCACCGCCCAGCGCCGGCAGCCGCCAGGTTGTCGACGCATCGGCGTGGGGTGCGTAGCGTGTGCCGAGGCTGGTGGTCACCGCGATCAGGTAGTGCAGGTCGCCATCGTGGACGATGCCGGCGTCGCTGGCGTAGTTCTGTGTATTGCCGGTCTTGTGGGCGAAGCGGACGGGAATGCCCGGCACCCAGCCGGGCAGCGCGCGCAGGGACTCGCTGCTGAGGTTGTGGTGCAGCGTCTGCGCGTCCAGCGCGCGGCGGATGACGGCGCGGCTGGCGGGGCTGACGAGTTGCTGCTGCGCAGGCGCATCGGCGTCCAGCCGCCACATCAGGCGCAACGCGTCCCAGGCCGTCATCTGGATCTGGCCCACGCCCGAGCCGGCGCCATTGCCCCAGCCGCCGTCGGGCTGGGTGTTGGCGATCATCAAGCCCGGCAGGCCTTGGGCTGCGAAGACGTCGTGCAACTCGTTGTGCACCTCCCGCCCGCCCTCGCGGCGGATGGCGCCGCGTTCATGCAGGTGAGCCACCAGCGCCGAGGTCGCCTCGTTGCTGCTGACGGTGATCATGTCGAACAGCCAGTCCGCCACGGGCCGGGTTTTGCCCGCATGCGTCAGCGGCAACGCCCAGTCGCTGCGGCCCCGGTCGACGAGGCGAGCGACACCGACGGCCACCATCATCTTCAGCAGCGAGGCCGGGTAAGGGGCAACAAAGCGGGGGCCGCTGCCAAACCAGGCGGGGAAAGCAATGCGCGACCAGTCGGCACCGGGCAGCCAGGCGTAGGAATCACCGGCCGCGTCGCGCACGTCGGCGTGGAAGGCGATGTTGTCCACGGCGCCGTCGGCACCAAAGCGCGCAACCAGGCCCTGCGGATGCTCACGCGAGAACAGCACATTGGCGGCCACCGGCGCCGCACCACGCGGGAACAAGGCCACGGCCAGGTCGATGCTCGGATGCCAGCCCAGCGCGGCGCCGTTCTGCAGCGAGTCGGCCGTGGTCTCGAAGCGCTGCGCCAGCACGGCGGCGCGCAGCGCCTGGGCGAGGTCGTCAGCCGTCAAAGCGTGAGCCCGTCCAGGGGCAGCGGGCTGGCGCGGCCGCAGACCAGTTCGGCCACGATATCGGCCGTGGCGAAGGAGAAAGTGAAGCCCAGGGCGCCATGACCCACGTTGAGCCACAGCCCCGGCACGCCGCTGGCGCCGAGGATGGGCGCGCCGCTGGGCGTGGCGGGGCGCAGGCCGGCCCAGGGCGTGGCGCGGTCGTAGTCGGCGGCGTTGGGGAAGGTGGCGCGCACCGAGCGCTGCAGCGAGGCGAGGCGCCCGGCGTCCAGGCCGACGTCGTCGCCGACGAGATCGACCATGGCCGCCACGCGCAGCTCGCTGCCGATGCGGGCGTAGAGGATCTTCTTCTCGAAGTCGGTCACGCTGACCTCCGGCGGGCGGTGGCCGGCCTGGATGGGCGCGGTCAGGCTGTAGCCCTTGAGCGGGTACAGCGGCAACTTCACGCCCACCGCTGCGGCCAGCGCGCGGCTGTGCAGGCCGGCCGCCAGCACGACGGCGTCGGCACCGATCTCGCCAAGCTCGGTCTGCACGCCGATGACGCTGCCACGCGCATCGCGCTGCAAGCCCTCGACGGGCGTGGCCAGCCGGCCGCGAAAGCGCTCGTGCGACAGGAGACGCTCATGCAGCGCGCGGCAGAGGGCGTGGCAGTCCGCCACCGCCTCACCGGGCGTGAAGATGCCGCCGGCCAGCGTGGCCTCCGTGTCGGCCAGCGCCGGCTCCAGCGCCACGCAGTCGTCATGCGACAGCGCCTGCTCGGCGCCGCCACGCACACGGGCCGCGACGCGCGCGAACTCGGCCGCCTGGCGGTAGACCACCAGCTTGCCCGGCGTGCGCAACGCGATGGCGTCGCCGAGTTGCGCCTCGGCATGCAGGCGGGCGAAAGACTGCTGGCTGAAGGCGCCCAGCGCGAGCAGGCGCTCGGTGGTGCGGCGGTTCACCGGCCCGCGGCAGTTGCGCAGGAAGGCCAGCAGCCACGACCACTGCGCCCAGCTCGCCTCGGGCTTGAAGCGCAGCGGGCCGTCGGGGTCGGTCAGCCAGCGCAGCGCCTTCAGCGGCACGCCGGCGTCGGCCAGTGGTGACACGTAGCGGTAGCTGAGCTGGCCGCCGTTGGCGCGGCTGGCGCCCTGGGCCACTGTGGCCTCGCGCTCGACCAGCGTCACGCCGTGGCCGCGCTGCAGCAGCGCCCAGGCCGTGGTCAGGCCCACCACGCCACCGCCGATCACCACGCAATGCTTCATCCCGCCCCAGGCCTTCTGTCGTTGGGGCGAGGGTAAAGAGGGCTTGCGGGGGCTGCCAATGAAACCGGCGAGCGAGGTCATAACCAAGCCGCATGGGCAGCCACCCGAGACCGCAGCGCCGTCAGAACCGCCCGGGCCGGCTGCGGGCGGCGAAGAAGGCGTCGAACTGGGCGGCGTATTCGCGCCGGGTCTGTGCCGGCAGGCCTTCTTCCAGCAGCGCACGCAACATCGCGGAGCCCTCGGGCGTTCCCAGCGCGGCGTCCACGAGCTGGATGGCGGCGCGGCCCCAGGGGGTGCGTGGGCAGGCCACGCCCACGGTGATGGGGGCGGCGGCGTGCGCAATCGGCAACGCAACGAATTGGGCGGCCTCGGGGTAGGTGGCTGCCACCAGCAGCAATGCATTGGCGTACTCGACCGTGAAGTCCGCTCGCGACTGCAACAGCATGGGGAGGATGTTGCTGCCGAAATCGCCACTCGAATAGCGATGCAGGGTGTCACTGCCAAGCAGCGCTGCAAGCTGCGCGTCCAGCTCCGCGCCGTAGCTGCGCCCCTGCACCACGGCACCATGCCAGCGCTGCTGCCTGACCAGCCGGATCAAGTCGACATGGCCTGCGTCATCGCGCGGCAGCTCGGCCACGCGACTTTGGCGAACGATCAGCTGCGGCGGCGGCATCAACCCGGTGTTGCTGAAGTGCGCCTGACGCTCGCGAGCGGGCTGGCGCACCGCAGAGGCGGCACAGACCGGCTCGCCCGACTCGATCAGCGCCCAGGTGCGCTTGGCATTGGCCATGCGGCGCTCGTGCCCGACCTGCGGCAGCCGGCGTTCAAGCCAGGCGAGCAGGTCATCTGCGGGGCGCGCGATGCCGCTGGTGGGGCTCTGTGAAAGCGTGTTGCCGAACAGCCAGGTGATGCGCTCGACTGCCACCGCTTCTCCCGCCGCGGCAGCCGGCGGCAGCCCGCCGACGCCCGCTGCGACCAGGGCCAGTGCGGCAGTGAAACGACGGGGCCACATGGAGCAGCGCTGCATGCCCGGCCCCGTGGTGCCTCAGCCCGCCAGGACCGCGGCCATCGCCTCGGCCGTGGCCTCGACGTTGCGGGTGTTCAGCCCCGCCACGCACATGCGGCCCGAGCGCAGGATGTAGACGCCGAACTCGGCCTTCAGCCGCTCGGCCTGGTCGGCGCTCAAGCCCGTGTAGCTGAACATGCCATGCTGGGTCAGGAAGTAGCTGAAGTCGCGCCCGGGCAGCTTGGCCGCGAGCACATCGTGCAGCTGGCGGCGCATGGCCTGGATGCGCAGGCGCATCTCGGCCACCTCGCCCTCCCACATCTCGCGCAGCACCGGCGTCGTCAGCACCTTGGCCACGACCTGGCCGCCGTGCATGGGCGGGCTGGAGTAATTGCGGCGGATCGTGAACTTCATCTGGCCCAGCACGCGCCCAGCCTCTTCGGCATCGGCGCAGACGATGCTCAAGGCACCGCCGCGCTCGCCGTACAGGCTCATGCTCTTGGAGAAGCTGTTGGCGATCAGGAAGGACAGGCCCTCGTCGGCCAGCAGGCGCGGCGCGAAGGCGTCTTCCTCGATGCCGTCGCCATAGCCCTGGTAGGCCAGGTCCAGGAAGGGCAGCAGCTCGCGCTCGCGCAGCACGGGCACGAGGGCCCGCCACTGGTCCTGCGTCAGGTCGACGCCGGTGGGGTTGTGGCAGCAGGCGTGCAACACAACGATGCTGCGCGCGGGCAGCGCCTGGAAGGCGGCGAGCAGGTCGTCAAAGCGCAGGCCGCCGGTGGCGGCGTCGTAATAAGGGTAGGTCTCGCAGACGTGGCCCGAGCCCTCGAAGACGGCGCGGTGGTTGTCCCAGGTCGGGTCGGAAAGGTAGACCTTGCTGTCGGGGAAGTAGCGCTTCAGCAGATCGGAGCCCACCTTGAGGCCGCCGCTGGAGCCCACGCCCTGGATGGTGGCGATGCGGCCGGCGGCGATGGCCGGATGGTCGGCACCGAACAGCAGGGCCTGCACGGCAGCGCGGAAATTGGCGGCGCCCTCCATCGGCAGGTAGGGCCTGGCGCCGGCGTTCTCGACGACGGCCAGCTCGGCCGCGCGCACCGACGGCAGCAGCGGGATGCGGCCGTCGTTGTCGAAATAGATGCCGATGGACAGGTTGATCTTGCCGGCGCGCGGGTCTTTCTGGAAAGCCTCGTTGAGGCTCAGGATGGGGTCGCCGGCATAGGCGTCGACATGCTTGAACATGGGTGGGTCAGGCTGCGTTGGGGAACGCGGATTATCGGAGCCAGTCCACCCAGCGCCCGTGGGGGTGACTCCAGGCCAGGGCGCGTTCCTTGCTCCGGTGGCGCAGCGTCCACAGCGTCAGCGTCGACGCCGCCTCGTCGGGCGGCAGAACCGGTTCGGTTGGCAGGGCTGCCTGCTGGGCGCTGAGGCGGGCCAGGTCGCCACAGATCCAGGCCAGGCCATGGCTGCGCGAGAGGCGGTCCACCGTGTCGCGCAGCCGCGCGAGGTCGGCGTCGTTCAGGTAGTACAGCACCCAGCTCGTCAGCATCACCGGCTGCACGCCGGCAGGCAGCCCCGCCAGCCAGGGCTCGATGGCGGCGATGCAGTCGTCGGTCCGGCGCAGGGTGTGCGGCAGGGCCTGCATCTGGCGCGCAGCGCGGGCCAGGCGTTCGCGGCGGGGCGCGTCGTGCGGCCACAGGCAGGCTTGCAGCCAGCGCAGGCCGGCGGGGTCGTCGACGGCTATGGGCGCGGGGTCCAGGCCATCGCGCTGCACAAGGCGCCAGCCAGCGTCGTGCGGCACGGGCGCATCGCCCAGCCAGCGGGCCGTGACCTCGGCGACCCGCCCGTCACGCGGCGCCGCGCGGTCGTGATGAGCCCCGTCATTGGTGACGTAGCGCAGCGCATAGTTGTCGACGCCAAGATTGAGGCCGGCGCTGCAGCCCCAGTCGAGCAGCGCCAGCTCTTGGCTGCCAGTCACGCGGCCCACCTCGCCCAGGGCCGGCCAGATGGCGACGCAACGGCCGACCTCGTTGGTCTGCGTGGCGCCGTGGCGCAGGTGCTCGACCAGCGCGGGCCATTCGCGGTCGAGGCAGGCCCGCAGCGCCACGGCCAGGCCAGCGTCCGCCGCGCGCTCGCCACCGGCGCTGGGGTAGTAGGCCGCCAGCTCGGGCGCAGAACCGGCCAGCACGCGCTCGTGCAGGGCCGCCAGCAGCAGATTGGCCTTGCGCTGCTCGGGCGGGGCCTCGGCCAGCAAGGCCAGCGCGCGCTCGTCCTCGGCAGCGATGCCGCACAGCGCCGCATAGAGCGGCTCCAGGCTGCATTCCTCGCGGCCGAAGCGGCGCAGCAGCGCCGCCCCTTCATCCCGAATCAAGACGCCTTCAATGCGGCTTCGATGTCGCCGCGCAGCTTCTCCGGCGGGTCATTTGGCGCAAAGCGCTTGATGACCTGGCCGTCACGGCCGATGAGGAACTTGGTGAAGTTCCACTTGATGGCCTCGGTGCCCAGGAAGCCGGGCTTCTCGCTCTTCAGGAACTTCCACAGCGGGTGGGCGTCGCTGCCGTTGACTTTGGTCTTGGCCATCATCGGGAAGCTGACACCGTAGTTCAGCTCACAGAAGCTGGCGATCTGGTCGTCGCTGCCCGGGTCCTGGCCGCCGAACTCGTTGCTCGGGAAGCCGACGATGACCAAGCCCTTGGGGCCGTAGTCCTGCCAGAGCTGCTCCAGGCCCTTGAACTGCGGCGTGAAGCCGCATTCGCTGGCGGTGTTGACCACCAGCAGCACCTTGCCGCGCTGGGAGGCCAGGTCCGCGGGCTCGCCGCGGATGGAGACGGCCTGGAAGTCGAAGACGCTCTCGCTCATGAGTCCTCCCTAGAAAGACGCCGCCGATGCTAACGCCTGAGCGCCGAGGGTTTGTAGCATGGCGCCCGGCGCGCGGCTGGCCGTCCAATCGCGCGAACCTGAGGGTTGCCCTTTCCGGGCGGCCCAGGCCCCTTTCTCCTCCCCGGACTCGCCCACGTTCATGGATCACCTGGCTAGCTTTACCCCGGCCGATCTGGCCGGCCGCACTCCCCCCGAACTGGCCGCCTTCCGCTGGAAGCTGCTGGCCCAGGGCGACTCCTGGTTCTCCAACTCGCGAGACAAACTCAACGCCCACGCCAACCTGTTGCAGGAGCTGGTGTTCAAGAGCTCGGCTGCGGCCGTGAACTGCGCCGGCACCGGCAATGCGCTGTCGCACATCGTCGACCTGCAGTCCAACCCCGATTTCGTGCGGCTGCTTGCGGCCAAGGACGCACCCGCGTGGGACGGCGTGCTGCTGTCGGTGGGCGGCAACGACCTCATCGCCGCCGCCCGCACGCCAGCCCACGACGGCAACGGCCAGCCCATTCCGCTGGAGCTGCGCCTGCTGCGCCGCCAGACCGAATGGGGCCCGCCCTCTGCCGGCGTGGCGCGCTATTTTTCCGAGCCCGGCTGGGCCACCTACGCCGCCTACCTGCGCGCCAACCTCAAGCACCTGCTGACGCTGCGCGACCAGGGGCCCTCCGCCGGCAAGCCCATCTTCATGCACTGCTACGCCGTGCCCATGCCGCGCCCGGCAGGCGCCGCGATCAACGACGAGCTGGGCGCCAGCGGCCCCTGGCTCTACCCGGCGCTGAAGGCATATGGCGTGCCCGCGGCCGACTGGGCCGCGGTGAGCCGGCTGATGGTCTTCCACCTGGCGCAGCTGCTCAAGGGCATGGCGGCCGACAAGGAGGCCTTCCGCGGCCTGTTCGTGTTCGACTCGACGGCGGTGCCGCTGGCGCTGGCCGCACCGGGCTCGACCGGCATCAGCGGCGACTGGCACAACGAGATCCACCTCAACCACAGCGGCTGCTTCAAGATCGCCCGCGCCTGGAGCGAGGCCATCGAGCTGGTGCTGGAAGGCAAGCACCTGATCCAGCCCACCACCGGCCGCAAGGGCCGCGGGTCTAGCAGCAGTTCCTGAGTTTTCGATAGGCCTCGCTCAGCGAGGCCGCCCCTCCAGCGGCCGCCGTGGAACCGGCTTTGCCGGGCCACCAGCGGCGCCCCCTTGAGGGGGCCGGCGAAGCCGGTAGGGGGTGGGCGGGGGCCTCAGCGATCGACGGGCTTGAGATCATCGGAGCGCGCCAGGTCGAGCAGATGCTCGACCTCTTCCTTGTGCTGGACGAGGTTGCGCTGGTGCCAGCGCTTGATCGCCCACATCGTGCCGGCCACGACGACGCCGAAGATGGTGATGGCGCCGAACACTGACAGGCCGAACTTGGTGATGGCCGTGTAGAACGCGCCCATGCCGAGGATGCAGGCCTGCTCATTGAAGTTCTGCACCGCGATGCTGCGGCCCGCACCCATCAGGTTGTGGCCGCGGTGCTGCAGCAGCGCGTTCATCGGCACGACCAGGTAGCCGCCGACACCCCCCAGCAGGATCAGGAAGGGCGCTGCCAGCCATACGTTGTGGATCACGTTCAGGCCGATGATCAGCAAGCCCATGGCGATGCCCAGCGGCATGACGGAGGTGGCGCGGTCCAGCCTGCAGTACACCGACGCGACCACAGCGCCCACCGCCGTGCCGATGGCGACGACGAGGATCAGCAGCGAGGCCTGCTGCGTGCTGTAGGCCAGCGCCGCCGCTGCCCAGGCAAACACCAGGTAGCGCAAGTTGCCGCTGACGCCCCAGAACAGCGTCGTCGTCGCCAGCGAAATCTGGCCAAGCTTGTCCTGCCAGAGGTTGCTGTTGCAACTCGAGAAGTCGCGCACCAGGCCCGTCACGCTGTGCGCAAAAGGCTGCAGCGGCGCCTCGGTGCGCGGGATACGCAGGTTGAACACAGCGGCCAGCACATACAGAAACACGAGGCTGGCGATGGCCGCCTCGGGCGGGGTATCGATGCCGGTGTCCAGCATTGGCAGGTCGAAGGCCAGCAGCATGTGCGACAGGAGATCGCCGATCAGCTGCCCACCCAAGCCCACGCCGAGGATGATGGAAAGGATGGTCAGGCCTTCGATCCAGCCGTTGGCCTTGACGAGCTGTGACGGCGGCAGCAACTCGGTCAGGATGCCGTACTTGGCCGGCGAGTAGGCCGCCGCGCCCAGGCCAACGATGGCATAGGACAGCAGCGGGTGAGTGCCGAACAGCATCATCAGGCAGCCCACCACCTTGATGCTGTTCGAGAAGAACATCACCTTGCCCTTGGGCACCGCGTCGGCCAACGCACCGACGAAGGGCGCGAGTACGACGTAGAAGAGGGCGAACATCGGCACCAGCGCGGCGCGTTGCCATTCGGCGGCGCCCGACGTGCGCAGCAGCTCGACTGCAGCGACGAACAGCGCGTTGTCAGCCAGCGAGCTGAAGAACTGCGCCGCCATGATGGTGTAGAAGCCGCGTTTCATCGACCGGAGTGCGATCCTGACAGAGGAGCCATGGGCAAGAGAGATCGACTAAGGACGGGCGGAGCGGGTTTATAGCATGCGCCCCGAGTCGATTTCATGCACCAGCAGCGCGCGCAAAATCGCTGGCTATGCCCCGTCCCATCGAAGCCCTCGTCCACACCGACGCCCTGGCCCACAACCTCGCCCGAGCCCGCGCGCAGGCCCCCAACGCCCGGGTCTGGGCGGTCGTCAAGGCCAATGCCTACGGCCACGGCATCGAGCGCGCTTTTGAAGGCCTGCGCGCCGCCGACGGCTTCGCGCTGCTGGACCTGGCGGAGGCTCAAAGGCTGCGCGCGCTGGACTGGCGCGGCCCCATCCTGCTGCTGGAGGGCGTGTTCGAGCCGCGCGACCTGGAGCTGTGTTCGCGCCTCAAGCTCTGGCATGCCGTGCACTGCGAGCAGCAGATCGACTGGCTGGCCATGCACAAGACGCACGAGCCGCACCGCGTCTTCCTCAAGCTGAACTCAGGCATGAACCGGCTCGGCTTCACACCCGCTGCCTTCCGCGCCGGCTATGCGCGGCTGGAGGCCCTGCCCCAGGTCGACGAGATCGGCCTGATGACGCACTTCTCGGACGCCGATGCGCAGCGCCAAGGCGTGGACGGCATCGCCCACCAGCTCGCCGCCTTCGAGGCCGCCGCCGACGGCCTGGCCGGCGAACGCACCATCGCCAACAGCGCCGCGACGCTGCGCCACCCGGCCCGCACGGCCGCCGACTGGGTGCGCGCCGGCATCATGGTCTACGGCGGCGTGCCCGACTTCCCCGAGCATGACGCCGCCCACTGGGACCTGCGGCCGGCGATGACGCTGCGATCCAAGGTCATCGGCGTGCAGCAGCTCCAGCCGGGCGACACGGTGGGCTACGGCAGCGCCTACACCGCCGAGCAGGCCACGCGCGTGGGCATCGTCGCCTGCGGCTATGCCGACGGCTATCCGCGCCACGCACCGACCTGCACGCCCGTGCTGGTGGACGGCCAACGCACACGCACGCTGGGCCGGGTGTCCATGGACATGCTGGCCGTGGACCTGAGCGCGCTGCCGGCCAGTGGCTTTGGCAGCGAGGTGACGCTGTGGGGTGAAGGCCCGCACGGGTCGCGCCTGCCCGTCGACGAGGTGGCCCAGTCGGCCGGCACCATCGGCTACGAGCTGATGTGCGCCATCGCGCCGCGCGTGCCCATCCGTCATGCCTGAGCTGAACTGGACACCGCGGCCCGACGAACTGGACTTCGACGCCATCCGCGCCAGCGGCCCTGGCGGGCAGAACGTCAACAAGGTGTCGAACGCCGTCCACCTGCGCTTCGACATCCGCGCCTCCAGCCTGCCCGAGGCGGTGAAGGCGCGGCTGCTGAACTGGGCGGACCAGCGCATCACGTCGGAAGGCGTGGTCGTCATCAAGGCGCAGGACACGCGCAGCCTGGAGCGCAACCGGGCGGACGCCGTGGCCCGCCTCATCGAACTGGTGCAGGCCGCCGCCCATGTGCCCAAGGCGCGGCGGGCGACCAAGCCGACCTATGGCTCCAAGCAGCGCCGGCTGGAAGGCAAGGCCAAGCGCAGTGGCATCAAGGCCGGGCGCAGCAGCAAGGCAGATTTCTAGGCTTCGCGCGCGCGCCGGCTGAACAGCAGCGGCAGCGCCAGCAGGTAGAGCGCCGCCGCAACAATCCAGACGCTGCCAGGCCACGTCAGCTGCGTCGCGGCGAACCCGGCTGTGACGAGCAACGGCCCGCCCACGCCGATCAGGCTGCCGATGCTGGCCAGCATGCCTTGCAGCTCGCCCTGATGCTGCTCGTCCACCTGCCGCGCCAGCACGGCCTGCAGCGCCGGCAGCGCCAGCCCGCCGATGGCGAACAGCGGCAGCAGCGCGAACGGCATCCAGCCCGCCACGGCCACGCCCATGCCGACAAAGCCGATGCCATCCGCCGCCATGCCCGCGAGCAGCGCGCGCTTTTCTCCCAGCTTCGCCACCATGGGCCCGGTGACAAAGGCCTGCGAGATGGCGTGCAGACCGCCGTAGCAGGCCAGGGATAGCCCCGCCACCCAGGCCGTCCAGCCATAGCGGTCCTGGCCGTACAGGATCCACAGCGACGCCGGCACCTGCGACACCAGCGCGACGACCGCGAACACACCCACCAGTGGCAGCAGCGCAGGCTTGCCCTGCAGGCGGTGCAGCGCGGAGAAGGCGTTGAATTTGCTGGCGTCCAGCTTGGTCGTGCGGTTCTGGTTGGATTCCGGCAGCGCCAGCCACGCCATCAAGAGGTTGGCTGCATTCATGACGGCTGCGGCGACAAAGGGCGCGCGCAGCGACCACTCGCCCAAGGCACCGCCGATCAGCGGCCCGACGACGAAGCCCAGGCCCATGGCGGCGCCCATCTGGCCATAGCGCCTGGCGCGGTCGGCCTCGGGGGTCACGTCGGTGATGTAGGCCGTGCCCACAGCCATGCTGGCGCCGGTGATGCCCGACAGCACACGCCCGACGTAGAGCCACGCGAGGCTGGGCGCCAGAGCCATCAACACGTAGTCGGCCGCGGCGCCCGCCAGGGAGGCCAGCAGCACGGGGCGGCGGCCGAAGCGGTCGCTCAGGGCGCCCAGCACCGGCGAGAACAGGAACTGCATCGCCGCGTAGACGGCCAGCAGCCCACCGTAGTGGTGGGTGGTGGCCTCGGCGCCGGCCAGCTCGCGCAGCAGGCCGGGCAGGATGGGGAAGATCAGGCTCATGCCCACGGCGTCCAGCCACAGGGTTGCCAGGATGACCGTCAGTGCTCGATTCACGGAAGACTCTCTATCGTTGATAGGGAGGATTCTGCCCGAACCTCTCTATCATTGCTAGAGATGACTGCCACTGACCGCTCCAGGCTCAACCGCGACGACGTACTGCGCGCTGCCCTCGCACTGCTGAACGAAGTCGGCATCGACGCGCTGAGTACCCGCAAGCTGGCCGAGCGGCTGGGCGTGCAGTCGCCGACGCTGTACTGGCACTTCAAGAGCAAGGCGGCGCTGCTGGACGCGATGTCGCAGGCCGTGCTGCTCGAGAGCCGGGCGCGCGAAGCGCCGGCATCGAGCGAGCGCTGGCAGGACTGGCTGCTCGCCGATGGACGCAGCTTTCGCCACGCGCTGCTCGCCTATCGCGACGGCGCCCGCCTGCACGCCGGCACACGGCCGGGCGAGGCGCAGCGCGACTCCATCGAGGCGCGCCTCCAACTGCTGTGCGCGGCCGGCTTCGAGCCCGGCCCGGCCACGCTGCTGATGATGTCGGTGGGGCGCTTCGTCGTTGGCTGGGTGCTGGAGGAGCAGTCCGCGCAGGCGCCCGACGCGCCGCCATCCGCCAACGTCACGGGTCCGGACGCGACGCATTACCCGCTGCTGGCCGCTGGCTGGGTGGCAACGGTGGGCGGCGACGCCGATGCGGTGTTCGAGCAGGCGCTGCTGCTGCTGATAGCCGGCGCTAAGCCTTCGGCGGCCGCGTCGCCACGAACAGGCTGACCAAGCACAGCGCCATGCCGCCCACGGCCAATGGCGTTGCCTGCCAGCCCTCCAGCGCGGCCGACACGATCAGCGCGATGACCGGCACCATGACGCCCACCAGCGCCGCCTGCGCCGCGCCCTTGCGCTCGGCCAGCTTGTAGTACAGCGTGAAGGCGATGACCGAGCCAAACGCGGCCAGATAGAACAGGCTGCCGACATAGGTCCAGGCGCTGTCGAAGGACAGGCCGCGCCCGGTCGCCAGCGACAGGCCGATCAGGAACAGCGCGCCATAGCCCATGCTCCAGGCCAGCACCGGCACCAGCGGCAGGCCGCGGCGCTGCAAGGCCAGTGTGAAGAAGCCGCCCACGCAGGCCGTCACGACGGCGAAGAAGCTCAAGCCCAGGCCCAGCGCCGCATCGGGCCGCGCGCCGGTGGCCGCCAGCTCGGGCCAGAAGATCAAGGCCACGCCCACCACCGCGCCGCTGGATGCGAGCAGGAAGCGCCGGCTGACCGGCTGACGCCACAGCAGCCAGGCGGCCAGCGCGTTCATGAACACCAGCAGGCAGAACAGCACCGCCACCAAGCCGCTGGGCACATAGCGCTCGGCTTCGTAGACGGCCCAGTAGTTGCCGGCGTACTGGATGACGCCGGTGGCCAGCGCATAGCCGTGGGCATAGCGCGGCAGCTTCAGCGACGCGCCCTGCCAGCGCGCCAGGCCCGCCAGCAGCAGTGCCGACAGCGCGAAGCGCCAGCCCACCGAGGTCAGCACCGGCACGGGCGAGGCCAGCTGGTAGAGGATGACGTGCCAGGTGCTGGCCCAGATCAGCACCGGGGCCAGGAACAGGAACCAGGTGGGCAGGCGGCGGTCGTTGGCGCCCGCCATCAGGCCGCGCGCTTAAAGGTGGCCAGCAGCGCACCCGCCGCGACGAACAGGGTGCCGAACACGCGGTTCAGCAGCTTGATGTGGCTCTCGCTTTTCAGCGCCGCCAGCACGCGCGCGGCCAGCACGGTGTAGCCGGCCATGACGACGAGGTCGGTGAAGGCCAGCGTGGTGCCGATGACGAGGTATTGCGGCGCCAGCGCGGCGTGCAGGTCCAGGAACTGCGGCACCACGGCCAGCAGGAAGACCGTGCCCTTGGGGTTGACCGCGTTGATGCCCCAACCGCGCAGCACCAGTTGGCGGCGCGTGGCCTGGATGGCGCCGTCATCGGCGGCCACCAGCGGCTTGGCGGGCGCGCGCCACTGCTGCACGCCGAGGTAGATCAGATAGGCCACGCCGGCCCACTTCACCAGCGCAAAGCCCAGCGACGAGGCCGCGATCAGCGCGCCCAGGCCGGCGCTGACGAGCACCACCTGGGTCAGGATGCCCAGGATGAGGCCGAAAGTCATGAAGTAGCCGCGCCTGAAGCCGTGCGACAGCCCCGCGCTCATGGCCGCAACGGCACCCGCGCCGGGCGACAGGCTGATGGCCCAGGATGCCGCGAAGAACGCGAGCCAGACTGAAAACTCCATGACCACTCCCTTGCTTCCGCGGAAAAAGGAGATCACCGCAGGGCCGCAGGTTTTAGCACGGTGGTGAGCGACGGGCAGAAGTCAGGGCCTGGCTCCGCATCGAATAGGCCGCGCGCTGACAATGGCCGCATGGCCACGAGCAAAAGCATCTACACCTGCACCGAGTGCGGCGGCACGACACCCAAATGGCTGGGCAAATGCCCGCATTGCAACGCCTGGAACACGCTGACCGAGAGCGCCGCCGAACCCGCCGGCGGCGCCAAGAACCGCTACCAGTCGCTGGCGCGCAGCCAGCCGGTGGCCACGCTCTCCGAGATCGAGGCCAGCGACTTCGAGCGCACGCCCACCGGCCAGGAGGAACTGGACCGCGTGCTGGGCGGCGGCATCGTCGCCGGCGGCGTGGTGCTGATCGGTGGCGACCCGGGCATAGGCAAGTCGACGCTGCTGCTGCAGGCCGTCGAGTCCTTGTCGCAGACAGTCAAGGTCCTGTACGTGACCGGCGAGGAAAGCGGCGCGCAAGTCGCGATGCGCTCGCGCCGGCTGGGCCTGTCCGGCACCAAGGTTCGCGTGCTGGCCGAGATCAGCCTGGAGCGCATCCTGGCCACCATCGAGGTCGAGGAGCCGGACTTCTGCGTCATCGACTCCATCCAGACGATGTACTCCGAGCAGCTCTCGTCCGCGCCCGGCTCGGTCGCTCAGGTGCGCGAATGCGCCGCGCAGCTGACGCGCACGGCCAAGTCGCGCGGCTGCGCGATGGTGCTGGTGGGGCATGTGACGAAGGAAGGCGCGCTGGCCGGCCCGCGCGTGCTGGAGCACATCGTCGACACGGTGCTGTATTTCGAGGGCGACACGCACAGCAGCTTCCGCCTCGTGCGGGCCATCAAGAACCGCTTCGGCGCCGTCAACGAGATCGGCGTGTTCGCGATGACCGAGAAGGGGCTGAAGGGCGTGGCCAACCCCAGCGCCATCTTCCTGTCCACCCACGCCGAGCCGGTGCCGGGCAGCTGCGTGCTGGTCACGCTGGAGGGCACGCGGCCGCTGCTGGTGGAGCTGCAGGCGCTTGTGGACAGCGGCGGCGTCAGCCCCAGGCGGCTGTCGGTCGGCCTGGACCGGGACCGCCTGGCCATGCTGCTGGCCGTGCTGCATCGGCACGCGGGCGTGGCGACGGGCGACCAGGACGTGTTCGTCAACGCCGTGGGCGGCGTGCGCATCAGCGAGCCGGCGGCCGACCTGGCCGTGCTGCTGGCCATCCAGAGTTCGCTGCGTGGCAAGGCCTTGCCGCGCGGCTTCATCGCCTTTGGCGAGGTCGGCCTGGCCGGCGAGGTACGCCCCGCGCCGCGCGGCCAGGAGCGGCTGAAGGAGGCGGCCAAGCTGGGCTTCAGCGTGGCGGTGGTGCCCAAGGCGAACGCGCCCAAGAAGCCCATCGAGGGGCTGACCATCCATGCCGTCGAGCGCGTCGAGCAAGCCATCGAGGTGCTGCGCGGCCTGGTCTGAAGCGTCCGGGATTGCCTTGGGTCGACGGCTGTCAAAGTCTGCTTAGGATGGGGCTTCCACCGGAGGAACCTTTCATGTCCGACCCCGCCGACCTCAGGCAGTACGCTCGCACCGACTTTCTCGCCGCCCAGCACGATGCCGAATCGCTGCCAGGCTGGGTCTTCAAGCCGGTGCAGTTCAGCCAGGGGCCGGCCGGCCTGGTGCTGAACATGAGCGACGGCGGCCTGCAGGTACTGACCAGCGCCTCCGAGCCGCTGACCGAGACCAAGTACGAGGTCGTGCTGCTGCTGGGCCGGTCCGACGTGGACTCCGACGACGAGCAGGTCTCGTGGTTCAACGGCGTGGTGGAGCGCAAGTGGTCACGCCCGGTGCCGCGCATGGGCATCCTGCACGGCATGTGCTTCACGGCGCGCAACTCCACGGCCGAACAATTCCTGGCCGGCCACCAGCCGGCGCTGGAGTCCGGACAGTGGGTGCGCTGCGTGCTGCTCAAAGTCGCAACCTGACGACGTGGCAGGATGCGCGCCCATGAGCGCCCTGCCCGCCCCCCCTTACTACGCTGTCATCTTCACGAGCCAGCGCACCGCCGTCGACAGCGGCTATGGCGACGCCGCCGACCGCATGGTGGCGCTGGCGGCCGAACAGCCGGGCTATCTGGGCGTGGAGAGCACGCGCGGCGAGGACGGTCTGGGCATCACGGTGTCCTACTGGCGCAGCACGGACGACATCGCTGCCTGGCGCCGCAATGCCGAGCACAAGGTCGCCCGCGACACCGGCCGCAGCGACTGGTACGCCCACTACACGCTGCGCATCGCCAAGGTCGAGCGGGCGTACGCGTGGCAGCGCGCGGATGGCGCCGAGGACCCTCAACAATGAACCCGTGGATTGGTGTGGGCCTGGCGCTCGTGGCGCTGATCGGCGGCGGCCTGCTGCTCGGCTGGCAGGGCGCCATCTTCGCGACGACGGGCATCGTCTTCTGGCTGTTGTTGCAGATCTCGCGGCTGATGCGCGTCATGAAGACGGCCGGCGCGGCGCCGCTGGGCTCGGTCGCCAACGCCGTCATGCTGAACAGCAAACTGCACGCCGGCATGCAGCTGGTCGACCTGATCAAGCTGGCCGGCAGCCTCGGTGTGAAGCAGGCGCCCGAGACCTTTGTCTGGCGCGACGCCGGCGGCGACGCGGTGGAAGTGGTGCTGAAGAAAGGCAAGCTCGCCGAGTGGCGGCTGATCAGGGCGGACGGCTCTTCGTAAAATCGCCGTTTTTCCTCTTTAGCACCTGGAGTACCCGATGGTTCCCGCCCCCCTGCATGACCGCGACGGCAAGATCTGGATGGACGGCGAACTCGTCGACTGGCGCGACGCCAAGATCCACGTGCTGAGCCACACGCTGCACTACGGCTGCGGCGCCTTCGAGGGCGTGCGCGCCTACGACACGGTCAACGGCACGGCCATCTTCCGGCTGCAGGAGCACACCCAGCGTCTCTTCAACAGCGGCAAGATCCTGCGCATGAAGATCCCGTTCTCGCAGGAGCAGGTCAACGAGGCGCAGCGTGAGGTCGTCAAGGCCAACGGCCTGAAGAGCGCCTACATCCGCCCGCTGATCTGGATCGGCTCCGAGAAGCTGGGCGTCAGCCCCAAGGGCAACCAGGTGCACCTGATGGTGGCCGCCTGGAGCTGGGGCGCCTACCTCGGCGAGGACGGCCTGAAGCGCGGCATCCGCGTCAAGACCAGCTCCTACACCCGCCACCACGTCAACATCACGATGACGCAGGCCAAGACGGTGTCCAACTACACCAACTCCATCCTGGCCAACATGGAAGCCACCGACGACGGCTACGACGAGGCCTTGCTGCTGGACGCCTCGGGCTTCGTCAGCGAAGGCGCGGGCGAGAACCTGTTCGTCATCAAGGGCGGCGTCGTCTACACGCCCGACCTGTCGGCCGGCGCGCTGAACGGCATCACGCGCAACACCATCTTCTCGATCTGTCAGGATCTGGGCCTGAAGCTGGTCGAGAAGCGCATCACCCGCGACGAGGTCTACATTTGCGACGAGGCCTTCTTCACCGGCACCGCCGCCGAGGTGACGCCCATCCGCGAGCTGGACCGCATCGAGATCGGCTCGGGCGAATATGCCGGAACACGTGGCCCCATCACGGAGAAGATCCAGTCGGCCTTCTTCGACATCGTCAACGGCCGCAACCCCAAGTACGCCGAATGGCTGACTGCCTGCTGATCGACGTCTGAGAGCACAAAAATGAGCAACGCCCAAACTCCCGCCGCCACCGTCGAAGTCACCGCCAAGGACTGCAACGACAACGGCACCGTCTTCTGCCCCAACCCCAAGATGGCGCTGTGGAGCACCCATCCCAAGGTCTTCATCGACCTGACCCACGGCGGCCAGGGCCAGTGCCCCTACTGCGGCACGGCCTACAAGCTCAAGGCCGGCGAGGTCGTGGGAAGCCACCACTGACATGCCCCGCTCTCCCGCCCAGACGGCCGCGCTGCTGGCCTCGCCGGATGACACCGAGGCCCAGTTCTACGAGGCCTTGCAGCACGCCGACCTCGACCATCTGATGGCCTTGTGGGCGGACGACGAGGACGTCGCCTGCGTGCACCCGGGCGGACCGCGCATCGTCGGCCTGGGCGCCATCCGCGCGGCCTTCTCGGCAGTGTTCGAGCGCGGCGCCGTCAACATCCACCCCGAGCGCGTGCGCCGGCTGCACAGCGGCGACTGCGCCATTCACCATGTGCTGGAGCGCGTGCAGCGGGTCGGGGACCCCCAGCAGGCCTGGGTCATCGCCACCAACGTCTATCTGAAGACGGCACTGGGCTGGCGCCTGGTGCTGCACCACGCCAGCCCCGGCAACGCAGGTGACGTGCAGGAGCTGGTGGCGGACGCAGGCACCCTGCACTAGACACTCTTCGCGCGCATGCAGTACCGCGCCCCCCGCTGGCTGCCCGGCGGCCATGCCCAGACCATCTGGCCCGCCCTCTTCAGCCGCCAGCACGACGGCCCGCTGCCGAGCTGGACACGCGAGCGCTGGGACACGCCGGACGGCGACTTCATCGACGTCGACTTCCTGGCGGATGCACCCGAAGGCGCACCGATGCTGGTGCTTTTCCACGGCCTGGAAGGCGACCGCACCAGCCACTCCAGCGTCGCCTTCGCCAGCGTCGCCCGCGCGCGCGGCTGGGCGCTGGCGCTGCCGCACTTCCGCGGCTGCTCGGGCGAGCTGAACCGCGGGCCGCGCGCCTACCACTCGGGCGACTATGAAGAGGTCGGCTGGATCCTGTCCCGCCTTCGCGAGCGCCACGGCCGGCCCTTGCTCGTGGCCGGCGTGTCCCTCGGCGGCAATGCGCTGATGCGCTGGGCCGAGGAAGCCGGCACCACCGCCGCGCACACGGCCTGCGCCGTCTGCTCCATCTGCTCGCCCATCGACCTCGCCGCTGCCGGCGCCGCCATCGACCGCGGCTTCAACAGGCAGGTCTACGCGCGCCGCTTCCTGCGCACCATGATTCCCAAGGCGCTGCGCAAGCTGCAGCAGCACCCCGGCCTGTTCGACGGCGAGCGCCTCAAGCGCGCGTCCACCATCTACGAGTTCGACAACCTCTTCACCGCGCCGCTGCACGGCTTCAAGGGGACGGAGGACTACTGGGCCCGCGCGGCGGCCAAGCCGCACCTGCACCGCATCCGCATCCCGGCCCTGGTGCTGAACGCGCGCAACGACCCCTTCGTGCCCGGCCACAGCCTGCCGCATGCCGCTGAAGTGGGCGCTTATGTGACACTCTGGCAGCCCGGCCATGGCGGGCATGTCGGCTTCCCCGCCGGCTCGCTGCCCGGGCATCTCCTGACGATGCCGGAGCAGGTCTGCGACTGGCTCTGGAGACAACGCTGATGGACGACATCGTTCAGGCCGCTCTGAAGAAGTGGCCCAACGTGCCCCACTGCTACGGCTGGCTGGCGCTGGACGCGCGCGGCGACTGGTACATGCGCGACGACCGCATCCAGCGCGCCGGGCCCTTCCCGCGCGTGAAGGGCAGCCGCATCGACCACGACAAGCTGCTCGCCTTCATCGGCCGCAATTACGACAGCGACGAACGCGGCGCCTGGTTCTTCCAGAACGGGCCGCAGCGCGTTTACGTCGAGTTGGAATGCACCCCCTGGGTCTGGCGCCTTCAGCCCGGTGGCGCCGTGCTGACCCACACCGGCCGCGAGGCCCAGGTCGAGTCCGTCTGGCTGGACGAGACCGGCCACCTCTACCTGCTCACCGACCTGGGCCTGGGCCTTGTGCACACCCAGGACATGGGCCTGGCCGCCGAGGCCGTCGAGGCCGGGCGCTGGACGCCGCAGGACTGCTTCGCCGCCAAGATGCCGTCCATCCATCACTACCAGCGCCGACCTCATCCCTGAATGAAAAAGCCCGCACGCTGCGGGCCTGATCGGCGGAGCGGGGAGACTCAGTTCGCTGCGGAGGCAGCCGGGGCCGGCGCCTTGGGCTCGTCGAACTTGGCGCCGCCGGCATTGGCCATGTAGACCACGGCGCGGTGGATCTCGAAGTCGCTGAATTCGCCGCCACCTTGCGCGGCCATGGCGCCCTTGCCCTTCAGCGCCGAGTTCAGCAGCGCTTCCACACCGGTCTTGATGCGCGGGCCCCAGGCGGCGGCATCGCCCAGCTTGGGGGCGCCCAGCACGCCGGCGGCATGGCAGGTGGAGCACTGCGCCTGGAAGACCTGTTCGCCGGTCTTCAGCGAGGCCACGTCATTGGCGTCCTTGACTTCGACATGGCCGACCGGCGCGATGCGCCCGGCGACGGCCTGGCCCTCCAGCGCCCCGGTGCCGGCGGCCGGCTTGGTCGACGTGGTCACGTAGTTGGCCAGCAGGATGATGACCACGATGGGCACGACGAAAGCGAAAAACACGGCCCAGGCGAGCTGCTTGGGGGTCTTGATCGGGCCGGTATGGGCGTCGTCTTGGTGATGATCGTGGCTGGCGCTCATGGATTCCTCTGGTCGATCCTGTCGGTCTTGTCGGTCTTGTCGCGTGCCGACGCCAGGCGCGACACGAAAAACCGCCGAATTATAGGCACCGGCCATGAGGCCTCCCGGGCGGTAGAAGCCCGCTGTTAGACTACGCGGCTTCGCGCCCGTAGCTCAATGGATAGAGTACTGCCCTCCGAAGGCAGGGGTTGTTGGTTCGATCCCAACCGGGCGCACCAGACGGATCAAGCACTTAGCTTCGCAGCTAGGTGCTTTTTCTTTGCCGGTACCGTAGTAGTACCTTAAACACCGTCGGAATGTGGGCCAGGCAGCCGCGTCGGCAGCGCTACCGTTTCGTTGACGATGACCCGATACACGGACCGATGAACGTCGCGTTCAGCGCATCAAAGCGGTTCTAGCCGCCAACCAACTTGACGCGGCAGCGCCGCACAAAATTCTCGTATAGCGGAACGAACTTTCGCGCTTCCTCGTTCAGCACTCGGGCCTCGTCCAGCACCCATGCGGGACGCACGCCTTGCGCACGAAGCTGGTCCGAAAAAACCGACGCGTGCTGACCACCAGCCCCCACCGGAACCGTTTTTCCAACGAGATGAAGGGACAGTGAGGCTCCAGCCTCATAAAGCTCCTTCAGCCCCGCCTGTAGGTCCGCGTCAACAAATTCTCTCTGTGGTTGGTCCCAGGTTTCGTAGAAGTCATACAGCGGTTGGATCGCGGTACGCAAAAAGGCGCCACCGAAATCGTGGTCACGAAGGAGTCGGATCGCCGGGTCAAAGTTCAGCTCATGGATCAGCTGCTCGTACAGCTTGAGGTCGTGCACCTGTGCAGCGTTGACCTGCGCAGGCCTCAGTTGGGGGTAGTGCTGAAACAACCTCTCATCGTCGCGGGCAAGGTCGCTCTGTTAATTCCCACGCCATCCTGACCCACCGTTTCCGTCCAATTCTGACCCACCCTTGTTCGAGCCTCTCGGGCTCAGCTTGTGGGTAACTTCCTCGGTTTGGACTCCTTCTTGGTGGTGGGTTGAGCTGAGCTGTTCTTGAAGCGGTAGCTGTCGTTGCCGGTTTCAAGGATATGGCAGTGGTGCGTGAGCCGGTCCAGCAGCGCCGTGGTCATCTTGGCGTCGCCGAAGACGCTGGCCC